>JABFVJ010000190.1 GCA_013362835.1 Nonomuraea sp.
GCGGCCGTGCCGCTGACCGCCGTGGCCGCGCTCACCCGCCGCCGCTACGCCGCCCAGGAGGCGGACGTGCCGCGCCCGGAGTGAGGGCCGCTCACTCCCAGCCGCTCACTCCCAGCGGAACACCCGCGAGACCAGCGCCAGCGACAACACCGCCCACACGGCCAGGACGAGCACAGAACCCAGCGGCAGCGCCGCGCCCTGGGCGAGGACCGCGCGCAGGCCGCCGGTCAGCGCCGAGATCGGCAGCAGCTCCAGCACCGCGCGGGCGCCCTCGGGGAACTTCGACAGCGGGAACACCACCCCGCCCGCCCCGAGCAGCACCAGGTAGACCAGGTTGGCCCCGGCCAGCGTGGCCTCCGCGCGCAGCGTGCCCGCCATGAGCAGCCCGAGCCCGCTGAAGGCCGCCGTGCCGAGCACGATCAGCAGCGCCGCGCTCAGGAACGCCCCGTGAGGCCGCCAGCCCAGCGCCAGCCCCACGCCGACGATCACGATCGCCTGGATGACCTCCACGGCCACGACCGCCGCCGTCTTGGCCAGCATGAGCCCCGCCCTGGACAGCGGGGTCGCGCCCAGCCGCTTCAGCACGCCGTAGCGGCGCTCGAAGCCCGTGCCGATGGCCTGGCCGGTGAAGGCCGTGGACATGACGGCCAGCGCGAGCACGCCCGGCACCAGGAAGTCGACCCGCCTGCCGCCGCCGACGTCGACCAGCGGCGCCAGCGAGAAGCCCACCAGCAGCAGCACCGGGATGATCAGCGTGAGCAGCAGCTGCTCGCCGTTGCGGAGCATCGTGCGGACCTCCGAGCCGGCCTGCGCGAGCACCATGCGCGGGAACGGCGCGGCGCCCGGCGCGGGCGAGAGGTCGAGCGCGGAGGTCATCGCAGCTCCCTGCCGGTCAGTTCGAGGAAGACGTCTTCGAGGGTGCGGCGCTCGATGCGCAGGTCGTCGGCCGTGACGCCCTCGGCCGCGCACCAGGCCGTGACGGTGGCCAGCAGCTCGGGCCCCACCTGGCCCTCGATGATGTAGTGGCCGGCGGGCGACTCCTTGGCCGCGCTGCCCGCCGGGAGCGCGTTGAGCAGCTCCTCCAGCGTGAGCCCCGGCCTGGCCCTGAACCTGAGCTGCCGCTCGGCCCCCGTCAGCGAGGCGGGGCTGCCCTCGGCCACCACCCGCCCCCTGTCGATGATCACCACGTGGTCGGCCAGCCGCTCGGCCTCGTCCATGTGGTGGGTGGTCAGCACCACCGACACGCCCGCGCCGCGCAGCTCGCCGACCAGCTCCCAGCAGGCGTGCCTGGCCTGCGGGTCGAGCCCGGCGGTCGGCTCGTCGAGGAAGACCAGCTCCGGCCGGCCGATCACGGCCGCGGCCAGGGAGAGCCGCTGCTGCTGGCCGCCCGACAGCCGCCGGTAGGCCGTGCGCGCGTGGTCGGTGAGGCCGAGCCGCGCCAGCAGGGCCTCCGCGTCGAGGGGACGGGCGTAGAAGCGGGAGACCAGGCGCAGCCACTCGCCGCAGCGCATCGCCGGCGGCACGCCGCCCGCCTGGAGCATCACCCCGACGCGCGGCCGCAGCTCGGGCACCGTCGGCGCGAGCCCGAGCACCCGCACGGTGCCGGAGTCGGCCTTGCGGAACCCCTCGCAGATCTCGACCGTGGACGTCTTGCCCGCGCCGTTGGGCCCGAGGACGGCGGTGACGGCGCCGCGCCCGGCGCTGAGCGTGAGCCCGTCGAGGGCGGTCCTGACGCCGTAGCGTTTGACCAGGTCGATGATCTCGACGGCTGGGGATTCCATGGCCACGAGTTTAGGGACTGTGCCAGGCGGTCCGCCCCGCAGGCCGCGGGTTCGCCGGGCCGTCCGTACGTGCTGTCCGGAAATGGACACTTCTTGACCTGACCGTTCCCCGGCGGGACGTGAGAAGGGGTGGAAGTCTGGCGATGAGGTCTGCGTCTGAGGAGGTTGCATGTCGCAACGCAATGGATACGACCCGGGCGTCCCGTGCTGGGTGGACCTGTCCAGTACCGACGTCGCCGCGTCCGCCCGCTTCTACGGCGATCTGTTCGGCTGGCGGGCCGACATGATCGACGACCCGGAGGCCGGCGGCTACGGGATGTTCCTGCACGAGGGCAAGAAGGTCGCGGGCCTCGGCTCGTCGCAGGGAGGCGGCCCGGTCTCGGTCTGGAACACCTTCGTCGCGACCGGCGACGCCGCCGCGGTCGCCGACCGCGTCAAGAACTCCGGCGGCACCGTCGTGATGGAGCCGATGGCGGTCTTCGACGAGGGCACCATGACCGTCTTCCAGGCCCCCGACGGCTCGTACGCCTCCGCCTGGCAGGCCGCCGGCCACCACGGCGCCGAACTGGTCGACGAGCCCGGCGCGTTCTGCTGGAACGAGCTGTACACGCGCGACGCCCAGGCCGCCGAGCGCTTCTACTCGGCCGTCTTCGGCTGGACGCCGCGCACCTCGGACATGGGCGGCATGCCCTACACCGAGTGGCTGAACGACGGGGCCAGCGTCGCGGGCATGATGACGATGCCGCAGGAGGCTCCCCGGGAGGTCCCGTCGTACTGGCTGACCTATTTCGCGGTCGCCGACCTCGACGCCGCCCTGCGTACGGCCAGTGAGTCGGGCGCGAACGTGCTCGTCGGCGTCACCGAGTCGCCGCCCGGCCGGTTCGCGCAGCTCGTCGATCCGCAGGGCGCGACGTTCGGTGTCATCCAACTGAACGAAATCGCCTGAAATATCAGATAACCGGGAATTAGGAGGACCGAAACCTGGTTTGATCCCTCGGCCCTCGTGGGCCATCGGCCTACGAGGGAGAGGGGTTCACGCATGTCCGTGGCAGAAGCCGCGTCCGCCGCCGTCGAGCGAGGGAGCGGGAGGAGCCGCGGGCTGCTGTTGCTGATCCTCGGCGCGCTGTCGGCGATCGGCCCTCTGTCCATCGACATGTACCTGCCCGCGCTGCCCGCCATCACCGAGGAGATGCTCAGCGCCCCCGCGCAGGTCCAGCTCACGCTCACCGCCTGCCTCATCGGCGTGTCCGTCGGCCAGGTCGTGGCCGGGCCGGTCAGCGACGTGCGCGGGCGCAGGGGCCCGCTGATGGTGGGCGTGGCGGGCTTCATGGTGGCCTCGCTGCTGTGCGCGTTCGCGCCGTCGGTGCCCGTGCTCATCGTCTTCCGCCTGCTCCAGGGCATGCTCGGCGGCGCGGCGCTGGTGATCGTGCGCGCGGTCGTCCGCGACCTGTACGACGGCGCCGCCATCGCCCGCATCTTCGCCACGCTCATGCTGGTCAGCGGCCTGGCGCCGATCCTCGCCCCCATCGCGGGGGCCCAGCTGCTCTCCTTCACCTCCTGGCGCGGCGTGTTCGTGGCGCTCAGCGTCGCCGGGCTCGTGCTGCTGCTGGCCGTGCTGCCGGGCGTACGCGAGACGCTGCCCGCCGGTCAGCGCGAGAGCGGCGGGCTCAGGCACACGCTCCGCACGTTCTGGCAGCTCCTGCGCGACCGTTCGTTCATGGGCTGCGCGCTCACCGCCGGGCTGGCCTTCGCGGCGATGTTCGGCTACATCTCCGGCTCGCCGTTCGTGCTCCAGGAGGTGTACGGCGCCACCCCGCAGCAGTACTCGCTCATCTTCGGGCTCAACGCGCTCGGCCTGACCCTGATGGCCCAGCTCGGCGGCCGGCTGTCGGGCCGCGTGGCGCCGGCCCGCCTGGTCGTCATCGGGCTGCTCACCGGCCTGGTGGGCGCCGGCCTGCTGTTGGCCGCCGCGCTCAC
>JABFVJ010000312.1 GCA_013362835.1 Nonomuraea sp.
CCGGGCCCGCCCGGAACCGGTGCCTGCGGGTCGTACGGGGTGCGGGTGAAGATGAACGTGTTGAGGTCGAGGTGGTCGGCGGCCACGCGCAGCGTCTCACCGGCGTAGTAGCCGTCCAGCCCCAGCCACGTGCCGTCGTCCTGGGGCACGAACCGGGAGGCGCGCCCGGCCCCGTCGACCGGCTCCAGCGACAGCCCGCGCCCGGGCAGCAGCCGCAGCGCGTACGGCTTGGGCCCCCAGTGCCACACGCCGGTCAGCGCGAGCAGCGCGGGGTCGGCAGCGGCGGGCTGCCACTCCTCGGGCAGGCGCGGCTCGTGCTCGTCGAGGATGTCGAGCAGGTCGGTCAGCAGGGTGCCGTTCATGCCGCTGGTGGTGTTGGCCATGAACAGCACGCCGACGCGTTCGGCGGGGTCGGCCCACACGGTGGCCAGGAAGCCGGGCATCGACCCGGTGTGCCCGGCCAGGCGCCGCCCGCCGGATCGGGCCAGTTGCAGCCCGAGCCCGTAGCCGGCGGTCCAGGTGTCGCCGTCGGCGACGCCGGCCGGTTCGCGCATCTCGGCGACGGTGTCGGGCGACAGCACGCCGCCGGTGTCGCCGCCGACGAACGCGGCCCAGCGGGCCAGGTCGTGCGGGGTGGACCACAGCTGCCCGGCCGGCCCCATGGCGGCGGCGTCGTGTTCGGGCTCGGCCAGCACCACGTCGGCCCACGGGTGGACGGCGTAGCCGGTGGCGTGCGGGGCGCGGGGGCGGGCGGTGGTGGCGTTCATCTCCAGCGGCGCGAGCACCTCCTGGCGCACGGCCTGCAGCCAGCCGGTGCCGCGCAGGCGGGCCACCAGCTCGCCCAGCAGCGCGAACCCGACGTTGGAGTAGTGGTAGCGGCGGCCGGGCCGGTGTTTGACCTGGCCGGGCCCGACCCGCTTGAGCAGGTCGGGGACCTCCAGGCCGGGGGTGCGTTCCCACCAGTCGGTGGGCGGTTCGGCGCTCAGGCCGGCGGTGTGGGACAGCAGCTGGGCGATGGTGGCCTGCCCGGCGGGGGTGCCGGGCAGGTGGCGCTCCAGCGGGTCGCTCAGCGCGAGCCTGCCTTCGTCGCGCAGCCGCATGACGACCACGGCCACGATCGACTTGGTGATCGATCCCAGCCGGTATTGGGTGGCCGGGGTCGGGGGGCCGTCTCCGACGCGGCCGCGGCCGCCGAACCACGCTGTGCGCCCGTCGCGCACGATCGCGGCCGTCAGCGACGGCACCCTGCATTCGGCCTGTTCGACGGCCAGCCTGCGCAGCAGCGCGCGGGCCGTCACCTGTCCCACCTGACTCATGGGCGACAACACTAGCGGCGTCAGATCGCCACCAGGTGCGGGCCTATCAGCTGGCCCTGGTGGGGCTGGGGGTGGGCCTGGTCGTGGTAGTAGTGGCCGGCGTACCAGACCACGACGTTGGCGCCGTTGATGCTCTCCCCGTCGAGGAAGCGGCTGATGGCGGCGCGGTCGCGCGGGCCGGGGTTGCCGTCGTCGAGCTCGCGCGGGTGGTGGCGCAGGAACCACAGGTCCGATACGCCGTAGTCGTCGGCGGTGTCGTCGTAGGGGCCGGGGTGGATCTGGTAGCCGCGGCCGGATGATTTGTCGCGTACCTGCCAGTATTTGGCGGGGTGGCGGCGCCGGCGGGTGGTCTCGCGGATGATCGGCACGGGTTCGGGGATGATGGAGCCGGTGTCGTCGATCTGCTCGACGACGTCGTTGCCGGCGCCTTCGATGTCGAAGTCGAGCCGCCAGTAGGCGTGGTGGCGATGGACCATGCACGTCATCGGGTTGGCGGTGGCGGCGAACCCGAAGCGCGGCATGATGTCGCCGTTGTCGCCCAGGCGCCAGTCGCTGGCGTAGCGGTACCAGCCGGCCTCCAGTTCGCTGACGATGCGCAGCTGCTCGCCGTCGTGGTGGAAGGCCACGCCCTGGAAGTTGCCGGCGTCGGTGCCGGTGCGTTCCAGGATGGTTCGGGGCGCGCTGTCGCACAGCCGCCATCCCCAGCCGACGGGGTCGGTGCCGGTGGCGCTGAAGCGGGTCTCGGAGCTGCCCCAGTCGCGGAAGGTGGTGCCTTCCTCGTACTCGACGTTCAGGACGGGCACGTGGGCCTGGCGCAGGACGAGCCGGCCGCGGTAGCGCACCTCGCGCAGTTCGACGCCGCCGCCGTTGCCGGGGTTCTGCGGGGCCGAGGCGCGCGGGCGCAGGACCAGCAGGTTCCACAGCTCGGTCGAGCCGGACACGACGCGGACGCGTACCTGGTCGGGGCCGCCGTGGTCGGTCATCGCCTCCACGCCTTGCGGGACGGTGTGCTCGCAGTCGTGGTGCATGCGCACGTTGATCCCGGCCGGGGTCCAGTCCACGGCGCCGGCGGCCACGTCGACGGCGACGATACGGTGCCGCAGCCCGGTCGGCTCGCCGGGGGTGTAGATGCCCAGGGTGGGGCGGCGCACGGTGGTGCCGTCGGGGTTCTCCAGGTCGGCCAGCGGCGGCATCGGGCGGTAGACGACGACGTCGTCGCCGGCGGGGAAGCGGAGGTCGGCACGCAGCACGGCGGCGGCGGCCGCCAGCTCCTCGCGGCCGGGCTGGGGGCGGAAGGAGGAGGGGCGCAGTTCGGCGCGCTCGGGACGGTCCAGCGTGCCGCGCAGTTCGACGGCGCGGTTGCCGGCGGGGTCGAACACGGTGGCCTGGAAGGGGGCGTTGTCGGCGTCGCCGCCGGGGTCGTGGCCGAGCCCGGCGGCGAAGGCGACGTGGAGGCGGCCGGGGTCGGCCACCTCCAGCGCCGACAACGCCTGCGGGTGCTCGGCCACGGCCTGGCGCAGTCGTTCGGCGCTCAGCCCGGTGCGGGGGACCGCTTCGATCAGGACGCGTACGTCGGGCATGCCTGTACTCCCCGTTGCGGGCGCCCCTGCCGGTGTCAGCGGGTGGGGGCGCGGTCGAAGGTGTCGAGGATGAGCTCGGTGGCGTTCAGGTCGCGGGCGGTGCCGCCGAGGCTGGACACCTCGATGGGGCCGGGCCAGGTGTGGCCGCCGCCGTAGACCGTGTACAGGCGAAGTGTGGTCCCCCGCGGGCATGATTTCCAGACGCGCAGCCGTACGCGCGGGAGGGGGTGGCTGGTGGCCGGGCGGGTGCAGGTCAGGGCGCCGGCCCAGGCGTTCATGGTCTGCTCGACCGGGGGCAGCACGACGAGGGCGGCCAGGTCGCGCAGGCTGCCGGTGGCCTCGGGGTGGCCGCCCCGGTAGGGGACGAGGTGGTCGGCGGTGCCGTGGAAGGCGATGATCGTGGTGGGGGCGGGGTGGTCGCACGGCTGGGCGATGGGCAGGCCGGCGACGGCGGCCACGGCGCTGAGGCGGCCGTGCAGGGCGCAGACGAGGGAGGCGGCCATGCCGGCGCCGTAGGACATGCCGGCGGCGAACTCGCGGCCGGGGCGTACGCATTGGCGGCGCCGGAGTTCGTCGAGCAGGGCGGTCAGGTAGGCGGTGTCGTCGGGGCCGCCGGTGTGGGGGAGTGTCCAGGCCATGCGGCCGGGGGCCGACTGCGGGGTGGCGACGATGTAGCCGCGGCGGGTGCCGGCTTGGGGCAGGCGGCTGTAGGCGGCCTGTTCGGCGGCGTTGGATCCCAGGCCGTGCAGGTTGAGCAGGACGGGGTGGGGGCCGGGGCCGGTGGGGACGGCCAGCAGGTAGCGGCGGTCCACTCCGCCGAAGGTCAGCACGTGCGCCCCCGACGCCAGCCGCCCGGCCCTC
>JABFVJ010000367.1 GCA_013362835.1 Nonomuraea sp.
TGTCCTGCCTACTGGGCGATGTCCTGCCTCAGCGCCACCGCGCCCCGCAGGTAGACGTGCTGGATCTCCGCGCGGGGGCGGTCGGTCTCGACGTGGGCCATGAGGCGCACCACGCGGGGCAGCGCGCCCGGCACGTCGATCTCGGTGCAGCAGATCAGCGGCACCTCGTGGAAGCCCAGCTTACGCGCCGCGAGCGCGGGGAACTCGGCCGTCAGGTCGGGCGTGGCGGTGAACAGCACGCTGATCACGTCATCGGTGGTCAGCGCGTTGCGCTCCATGATCGCCTGCACCAGCTCGGTCGTCCCCTGGATGATCGAGTCGTGGTCGTCGGCGTCCACCTGGATCGCCCCGCGGATCGCCCGCACCATGCGCTTCGTCCCCTTTCCTAGCGGGAGAGCCCGTGCGGAGATGCGCACGGGCCCCTGCTCCAGCCAGGTTACCGGAAGCACGATGGCGGCATCCCGGGGCCCGGTCCGCGTGGAGGTTCAGCCCGCCGTACGGCCGAACCACTCGGCGGCGGCCCGCTCGAACCCGTCCTGGCCGGGGGCGCGGTCGCCGGCCCAGGCGACGACGCCGTCAGGCCGGACGAGGACGCCGCCCAGCCCGAGGTCGTCCCTCGCGGGCCCGGCCGCGTACCGGATCCGGTCCTCCCAGCCCTTCGCCGGAGCGCGGAGCCTCTGGTCGGCGGTGAGGTCGAGCGCGACGCCCCGCCCGTCCCGCATCAGGTCGCCGAGGCGGGTGCCGTCCTCAAGGCGGAGGTCCGGGGCGTTGCGGCCGGTCAGCGGGTGCTCGCCGCCGAGGTCGTATCGGATGGACGAGCCCGAGGTCTTCTCGAACACGTACGTCGTCCCGTCACGGGTCGCGAGCAGGTCGCGGATCACCCCCTGGATCGCCTGGGCGTGCGCGTCCGGCCGCATGGCCGCCGTCTGGGCGCGCGTCCAGTCGAGCACCCACGCGCCGACCGGGTGACGCTCGCGGGTGTAGGTGTCGAGGAGCCCGTCCGGGGCGTGTCCCCGTACGGTCGCCGCGAGCTTCCACCCCAGGTTCATGGCGTCGCCGATGCCGAGGTTGAGGCCCTGGGCGCCGAGAGGGGAATGGATGTGCGCGGCGTCGCCCGCCAGCAGCACGCGCCCCAGCCGGTACGTCGTCGTCTGTTTCGCCCGGTCGGTGAAGCTCGACGCGTGGTGGACCTCGTTCAGCGTCACGTCGGTGCCGGACACGCGGCGCAGGACCGCCTGAAGGTGGTCGCGGGCAGGCCGCCGCGAACGGTCGAAGGCGCCGCCGTCGAAATCCATCACGCCGAGGTGCCCTTCGGCGGGCATCCGGAGGTACATGCCGGTCGGCGTCAGGGTGAACCCGGGCCGCAGCTTCCCCGGATCGGCGACGTCGGCGAGCATGACGTAGCCGGTGAACTGCGGCTCGGTGCCGGCGAAGTCGAAACCCGCGAGCGTACGCACCACGCTGCGCCCGCCGTCGCAGCCGACGACCCAGCGCGCCGCGTACTCGCGCCCGCCGGCCCGTACGACGGCGAGTTCGTCGTCCTGAGTGACGGCCGAGACCTCGGCGCCGCGCCTGATCTCCACGCCGAGCTCGCGCGCCCGCTCGGACAGCACCGCCTCGACCGTTTCCAGGTTCGTCATCACGCCCTCCGCCGCCGGCCCCGGCAGCCGGTACGGCAGGGCGGCCACGTCGACCTTGGCCGGATCGAGCACCATCCCGGCGAAATGGCCCACACCACGAGGGGGCCTCGGCTCGTCGGGATCCACGTCGAGAGGCACACCTGCCGCCGCCAGCAGCGGACGCAGCATTCCCCGGCGGTAGAACGCCTCGACCGACGCGGCGGACAGGCCCCGCATCCCGAGCGGCGCCGCCCGCCACGGCGAGCCGGGCTCCGGCTCCCGTTCCAGCACCAGGACCGAGCAGCCCGCGAGCCCGAGCTCGCAGGCGAGGAACAGACCGACCGGGCCGGCGCCCACGATCACGACGTCATGCATGAAAGATCCCTTCATCACGGCTGGGCCACGGACATGGCGGTCAGGCTGCGCGGCGCGTCGTCGCCGAACATGAGCTCGTGGAGGCGGGCGCCTTCGGTGGCGACCTCCGTGCTGCGCGGGAACATGGCCCGCTCGTACTCGCTCAGCGCGGTCTCGACGTCGCCGGGGTGGGCGGCGATGGCCTTGCCGAGTTCGGCGCCGTCGTACAGGGCCAGGTTGGCGCCTTCGCCGTCCGGGCGGGACAGGTGTGCGGCGTCGCCGACCAGCGTCACGCCCGGCACGCGGTCCCAGCGGTGCCCGATCGGCAGGGCGTAGAGGGGACGCAGGACCGGCGCGGTGTCGCCGTCGGTGATCAACGCGGTGAGCTCGGGCGCCCAGCCGTCGAACTCCCGCGCGATCCGGGCCGTCGCCCCGGTCGCGTCGGTGAAGTCGACGGCGGCGAACCAGTCCAGAGGTGCGGCGAGCGCCACGTAGGTGTGCAGGGTGCCGCCGCTCTCGCGGTGGGCCTGGATGCCCTTGCCGGGCGCGAGTGCGAGCATCGACCCGCCGCCGACCGCCTTCGCGGCGGCCGGGTGCCGGGTGCCGGCGTCGAACAGGTAGGTCTCGACGAACGACATTCCGGTGTACTCGGGCGTGGCGCCGGAGAGCAGCGGCCGTACGCGTGACCAGGCGCCGTCCGCGCCGACCAGCAGGCTCGTGGCGGCGGTGGCGCCGTCGGCGAAGGTCACCTCGTGACGGCCGTCGCCGAGGGCGCGTACGCCGCCGACCTTGTGGCCCCACTTGACGGTGCCGGGCGGGAGCGAGTCGAGCAGCATACGCCGCAGGTCGCCTCGTTGCGCCGCGGGCCGTCCGCCGGTGCCGTCGTCGGGTTCGTCGAACAGGACGGTCCCGTCCCGGTCGAGGATCCGCATCGCCTGACGGCCCTCCAGGACGAGCTCGCGGAACGCGTCGGCCAGACCGGCCGCTTCGAGGGCGAGTTGCCCGTTGTAGTCGTGGATGTCGAGCATCCCGCCCTGCGTACGCGCCGTCGGTGACGGCTCGGCCTCGTAGACCGTGGAGGGGATGCCGTGGACGTGCAGAACGCGGGCCAGGACGAGCCCGCCGAGTCCGGCGCCGATGATCGTGACAGGGCTGTTCATGGTGGCTCCTTCTGGGATCGAGACGACGGCACAGGCCCCCCGGGGACCGGGGTCGCTTCTCCGCCGCACGCCCAGACTTGCGCGGGCCACTCACACGGAACGCACACGGCGTTGACACGGCGGCGCACACACCGCCGACACGCCCGTCCGTGCGACGTCTCCCCGCACTCCGGGCAGGCTTGGGGCTCAGGGGGCGCGTGCGCGAAGATTGGGAGATGAACGGGGCGGGCGCGAAGATGGAGCGATGATCGGGGGTGGGCGGCTTCACGTCACGCTGCTCGGCGCCTTCCAGGCGGCTCGCGGCGACACCGTCCTGTCCGTTCCCGGCGCCCGGTTGCAGGGTCTGGTCACGCGGCTGGCGCTGGCCGGCGGGCGCGCGGTGCGGCAGGATGTCCTGGTCGACGCGATCTGGGCCGAGGACCCGCCGGCCGGTCCCGCCCACGCCCTGCAGGCCCTCGTCTCACGGCTGCGCCGGGCCATCGGCTCGGCCGACGCCGTCGTACAGGCCGCGGGCGGCTACCGGCTGAACGTGGACCCGGCCGACGTCGACGCGCTGCGCTTCGAGCGGCTGGCCACCACCGGCGGTGGCCACCTGCGCGCCGGCGACCCGCAAGCCGCCGCG
>JABFVJ010000394.1 GCA_013362835.1 Nonomuraea sp.
CCGGCGGGACGCATCTTCGTGCCGCAGGTCATGCAGAGCGGCGCGTCGGCCGTGAAGCGCTGGTGGCTCTCCAGCGTCAGCTCCTTGGCCGGCTCCGCCTTCGGCTTCTCCTCGATGGGCGCCGACTGGGCCAGCGCCTCGCGGTCGACCGCCTCCTGCAGCGCCGCCGGGTCCTCGCCACGCTGCTGCGCGGCGCGCTCGGCCGCCGAGAAGATCCCGAGGGCCGCCCGCTCGTCGTACGGCAGGTGGTCCAGGGCCAGGCGGCGGAAGATGTAGTCCATCACCGACGTGGCCATCCGGATGTCCGGGTCGTCCGTCATGCCCGCCGGCTCGAACCGCATGTTCACGAACTTGCTCATGTACGTCTCCAGCGGCACCCCGTACTGGAGCCCGATGGAGATCGCCACCGAGAAGGCGTCCATGACGCCCGCCAGCGTCGAGCCCTGCTTGGACATCTTGAGGAAGACCTCGCCGAGCCCGTCGTCAGGGTAGGACGAAGCGGTCATGTAGCCCTTGGCGCCGCCCACGGTGAAGCGGGTGGTCGTGCTGGGCCGCTGGTTGGGCATGCGCCGCCGGGTCGGCCGGTTGACCTCGATGACCTTGACCTCGGGCTCGGCGGCCTTCGGCTCGTCCTTCTTCGCGCCGTTGCCGACCGACAGCGGCTGGCCGACCTTGCAGTTGTCGCGGTAGACGGCCAGCGCCTTCAGGCCGAGCTTCCAGCCCTCCAGGTAGACCTGCTCGATGTCGTCGATCGTGGCCGACTCCGGCAGGTTGACCGTCTTGGAGATCGCGCCCGACAGGAACGGCTGCGTGGCCGCCATCATGCGCACGTGACCCATCGGCGCGATGGCCCGCTCGCCCATCGCGCAGTCGAACACCTCGTAGTGCTCCTTGCGCAGGCCCGGCGCGTCGACCACGTGGCCGTGCTCGGCGATGTACTCGACGATGGCCTCGACCTGCTCCTGCTGGTAGCCGAGCTGCCGGAGCGCGCGCGGGATCGTCTGGTTGACGATCTGCATCGAGCCGCCGCCGACGAGCTTCTTGAACTTGACCAGCGCGAGGTCCGGCTCGATGCCGGTCGTGTCGCAGTCCATCATCAGGCCGATGGTGCCGGTGGGGGCGAGGAGGCTGGCCTGGGCGTTACGGTAGCCGTTCTTCTCGCCGGTCTTCAGGCACTCCGACCACTGCCGGGACGCCTCCTGGTGGATCTTGGCGTCCATCGTGCCGACCGTGCGCAGGTCGTCGTTGGCCGCCGCGTGCTTGCGCATGACGCGCTTGTGCGGCTCGGCGTTGCGGGCATAACCGTCGTACGGGCCAACCACTCCGGCCAGCTCGGCGCTGCGCCGGTAGGACACGCCGGTCATCAGCGACGTGATCGCCCCGGCCACCGCGCGGCCGCCGTCGGAGTCGTACGCGTGACCCGTGGCCATGAGCAGCGCGCCCAGGTTGGCGTAGCCGATGCCGAGCTGGCGGTAGGCCCGCGTGGTCTCGCCGATCTTCTCGGTCGGGAAGTCGGCGAACGTGATCGAGATGTCCATCGCGGTGATGATCAGCTCGGTCAGCTTGACGAAGTCGGCGACGTTGAAGGAGTCGTCGTCCTTCAGGAACTTCAGCAGGTTGATGCTGGCCAGGTTGCACGAGGAGTTGTCGAGGTGCACGTACTCGGAGCACGGGTTGCTGGCGGTGATCCGGCCGGTCTCCGGCGTGGTGTGCCAGTCGTTGATCGTGTCGTCGTACTGGACGCCCGGGTCCGCGCACTCCCAGGCGGCCTTGGCCATCTTGCGGAACAGGTCCTTCGCGTCTACCTTCTCGATGACCTCGCCGGTCAGGCGGGCCCGCAGGCCGAACTGGTCGCCCTTCTCCACCGCGCGCATGAACTCGTCGGAGACGCGTACGGAGTTGTTGGCGTTCTGGTACTGGACGGAGACGATGTCCTTGCCGCCGAGGTCCATGTCGAACCCGGCGTCACGCAGCGCGCGGACCTTGTCCTCCTCGCGCGCCTTCGTCTCGATGAACTCCTCGATGTCGGGGTGGTCGACGTCGAGCACGACCATCTTCGCCGCCCGGCGCGTCGCGCCGCCCGACTTGATCGTCCCGGCGGAGGCGTCGGCGCCGCGCATGAAGCTGACCGGCCCGCTGGCCGTGCCGCCGCTGGAGAGCAGTTCCTTGGACGAACGGATGCGGGACAGGTTGACCCCCGACCCCGAACCGCCCTTGAAGATCACGCCCTCTTCCTTGTACCACTCCAGGATCGACTCCATCTGGTCGTCCACGGAGAGGATGAAACACGCGCTGACCTGCTGCGGCGAGGCGGTGCCCACGTTGAACCACACCGGCGAGTTGAACGAGAAGACCTGGTGGACCAGAGCGTGCTTGAGCTCGTGGTCGAAGATCTCGGCGTCCTCGTCGCTCGCGAAGTAGCCGTGCTCGACGCCCGTCTTGGTGTAGACCCCGACCACCCGGTCGACGAGCTGCTTCAGGCTCCACTCGCGCTGCGGGGTGCCGACGGCTCCCCGGAAGTACTTCGTGGTCACGATGTTGGCCGCGTTCACCGACCAGAACTCGGGGTACTCGACGCCCCGCTGCTCGAAGTTGATCGAGCCGTCGCGCCAGTTCGTCATGACGACGTCGCGGCGCTCCCACTGGACCTCGTCATACGGGTGCACGCCGGGCTTGGTGAAGATCCGCTTCATCCTCAGTCCCTTACGCGGACGCTTTCCCCCGCGCGCGACTGAACCGCTGGCCGTCTCCGTCATGACTCCCCCTTCTCCGCCTTCAACTGTGAGATCTCGGCCTCGAAGTCCGCCAGGCTCTCGAAACCGCGATAAACCGATGCGAACCGCAGGTACGCCACCTCGTCCAGCTCCCGGAGGGGCCCGAGGATCGCCAGGCCCACCTCGTTCGACGGGAGCTCGGCCGCGCCCTTGGCCCTGATGGCCTCCTCGACCCGCTGCCCGAGCTGCGCCAGCGAATCCTCACTGACCGGCCTGCCCTGGCAGGCCCGCCGCACGCCCGCGACGACCTTGTCCCGCGAGAACGGCTCCGTCACGCCGCTGCGCTTGCTCACCATCAGCAGGACCGTCTCCTGCGTGGTGAACCTGCGCCCGCATTCGGGACAGGTGCGGCGCCGCCTGATGGCCGCGCCGTCGTCCGTGGAACGACTGTCGATGACCCTGGTGTCAGGGTGGCGACAGAACGGACAGTGCACGCTTCGCCTCCTCGACCTGCGCGGCCACCACACGCGTAAAACCCTCGTAGCGGTACGCTCGCGCACGCGCCACGGCTAACCATGGAGCGGTCACGGAAACACAAGGTGTGGTGAACCTACATCGGTGTAACTACTAGATGTTGTGGTCCAACCGTAGAAGCGTGCGACCATGAACGCAAGTTGAGCGCCACCACTGAACCGAAGTCCCTGATCAGCCCACCCTCACCGGGAGCCCCCGGCGTGTCGCCCCTCGAACCCCCGCCCGACGAGCCCCGCGAGCCACCTGGCCACACAAACCTCACAACGGTACCCGAGGCCCCACCCGCCCAAGCGCGGCGGACAGGGGACACGCGTGGACGATCATCGCGCCTGGTGAGCGCCCGTTCTGTCGCTCACCCGCGCTCCACGCACCCGGCCGAAGGGGCCCCGCGCACAGCAAGCAGTGGACGGACGGAAGCGCGCCTTGGCAAAGAGCCACACGGCGTGGAGCCTGCGACGCGTCCGGTTAGGCGGCTGACGCCCTGGTG
>JABFVJ010000193.1 GCA_013362835.1 Nonomuraea sp.
CCTGCTCCGCGCCGGACGGCGGCGCGGGGAGCGTGCGCAGCCGGTCGAGCAGGTCGGTCGCGGACGGTCCCGCCGCCATCCGCCTGGCGAGCAGCAGCGGCGCCGGCGAGTCCCGGGTGACGGCGAGGTCGCGGTCGCGGAGCGGCAGCCCGGTCGGCTGGAGCAGCACCAGGCTCATCGCGTGCTCCGCGTGCCCGCGAGCCGGGCCCGCTGCTCGGCCGGGGCGGGCATGAAGCCGACGTCGATCATGTAGGAGAAGCACTTGTGCGCCAGGTCGGGGGTCATCGGCGGGCAGGCGATGCCGGAGCCGTCCAGCGCGGCCAGCGTGTTGGCGCACTCGGCCCGCAGGTCGGTACGGCCCAGCACCTCCGGGGTGAACGCGGGCAGCACCGACCGGACCCGCTCCTGGAACAGCAGCGGCAGCAGCGGGAAGAGCGGATTGTCCGGGCCGAGCGTGACCAGGTGCTGCACGGCCGTCTCCAGCGGGACGGTCTCGAACTCGTAGCCGAAGGAGCGCACCCATGCGTAGACCTCGGTCAGGGGCACGGGGTCCAGGTTCCACAGGTGGAAGTTGCGGCCGGCCGCGTCGTCCCTGAGCGAGATGTGGGTGATCGCGCGGGCCGCGTAGTCGATGGGGATGGCGTCGAACAGGTAGTCCATGTCGGGCACGACGCCGAACTCCAGCAGGCCCTTGATCTGCAGCAGCAGGTAGTCGCTGGTCTGGGTGGCGCCCGTCTGACCGTGGCTCATCATCATGCCGGGCCGGTAGATCGCCGCGGGGATCCCGCGCTCGCGGGCCAGGCGGACGAGGTGGTCGCCGGCCCACTTGCTGCGCGCGTACGCCTCGGGCGCCTCCAGCGGCACCAGCGGCTCGTCCTCCAGGTACGGCCGGTCCCGCCCGGTGTGCAGGAAGACGTCGATGCTGGAGATGTAGTGCACCACCTTGAGCCGTTCCGTCACGGCCAGGCGCAGGACGTCGGCCACGGAGTCGACGTTGGCGGGCTTGAGCGCGCTGTAGGGGTAGACGAAGTTGACCAGGGCGCCGCAGTGGTAGATCGAGTCGATCATCCCGGCGAGGTGGCGGAACCCTTCGCCGCCGAGGCCGAGCAGCGGCTCGGCGAGGTCGCCCGCCACGGCCTCGACGCGCTCGTCGTACCGGTCGTCCCAGATGAGGTAGCCCCGCATGACCTCGCGGACGCGGTTCTTGCCCTCGGTGGACGACGGCGCGCGCACCAGGCACCAGACGGTCGCGTCCGTACGCTCGATCAGCTCCTTGAGCAGGAACGCGCCGAGGTAGCCGGTGGCGCCGGTGAGCAGGACGTGCCGGGGAACGTTCCAGTCGGCCTCGGGCAGGCCGGGCGCGGGCCTGATCGACTCCTCCAGCGTCGTCTCGGCGAGCACCGCGCCGAGGTCGCCGGGCTCGTCGCCGGGGGCCTCGCTGCGCCGGGCCGCCTCGATCATCTGGGCGGTGCCGGCGACGTGCGGCACCTCGAACAGGTGGTGGATCGACACGCCGACCCCGAACCGGCTCCACAGGCCGAGCGCGAGCCTGGCCAGGTGCAGGGAGTTCGCGCCGAGCTCGAAGTAGCTCTGGGTGACGCCGAGCCGGCTCACGCCGGTGATCTCCGTGACGAGCTGGGCGACCTCGGTCTCCAGGGCGGTCATCTCCCGGCCGGTCCCGGGCTCCGGGCGCGGGTCGGCGAGCTGGGCGCGATCGATCTTGCCGGCCACGTTGCGCGGCAACGTGTCGAGCACGACGATCCTGCCGGGCACCATGTGCGCGGGCAGCAGCGCCGCCGCGTGCGACCTGACCTCCTCCGCGGTGGTCTCGCCCGCGACCCACGCGACCAGCCCCGCGCTCTCGCCGAGCGTCCGTACGTCGGCGGCCGCCTCGACGACCGCCGGGTGGGTGGCGAGCGCGTGCTCGACCTCGGCCAGGTCCACCCGGTACCCGCGGACCTTGACCTGGTGGTCGACCCGTCCCCGGAACTCCAGCTGCCCGTCGGGCAGCCGCCGCACCCGGTCGCCGGTCCGGTACATCCGGCCGCCCGGCTCCTCCGCCCACGGGTCGGGCAGGAACCACTCGCCGGTCAGCCCCGGCCGGCCGCGGTAGCCGCGCGCGACGCCCGCGCCGCCCACGTACAGCTCGCCGACCTCGCCGTCCTCGACCGGGCGCAGGTCCTCGTCCAGCAGCCGCGGTCCGGACCCGGCGATCGGGAACCCGATCGGCACGACCGCGTCGGGCCCTTCCGGGCGCAGCGTGGCCGTCGTGGTCCACACGGTCGTCTCGGTCGGGCCGTAGTTGTTGACGAGCAGGCACTCGGGCAGCAGGTCGTGGTGGCGCTCGACCAGGGAGCGCGGGCACGCCTCGCCGCCGACGATCACGCAGTGCAGGCTGGCCAGCGGGGTGGCGTCGCCGGCGTGGATCAGCGAGTAGAGCGACGGGGTGCAGTCGAGGTGGGTGACCCGGTGCCGGGCGATCAGGTCGCGCAGCGCGCGCGGGTCGCGGTGCTCCTCGGCCGAGGGCACCACGATCTGGCCGCCCCTGGTGAGCGTCCAGTAGAGGCCGACCGCGCTGGCGTCGAACGAGAACGACACCAGCAGCAGGAAGCAGGCGGGCTCCGGCCGGTCGAGGTCCCACTGGGCGAGCGTGGCGTGCGTGATCTGCCGGTGGGTGACGGTCACGCCCTTGGGCTCGCCGGTCGAGCCGGAGGTGTAGATGACGTACGCCGGGTTGTCGGGACGTACCGGGCTCGCCGGGCGGGTGGCGGGCTCGTCCTGGAGCTGGTCGAGGTCCGACGGCACGGTCGTCCAGGCGCCCCGCGGGACGGCTCCGCCGAGCGACTCCGGCGCCACCAGTACGGAGGCGCCGCAATCGGACATCAGGTAGTGGAATCGGCGGGGCGGGTTCGCCGGGTCGATCGGCACGTACGCGCCGCCGGCCTTGAGCACGGCCAGCAGCGCGACCACCGTCTCGACGTTCCGTTCGGCGATCACCGCCACGCTGGTCTCCGGGCCGACGCCGTGCCGCCGCAGCCGGTGGGCGAGCCGGTTGGCCCAGGCGTCGAGCTCGGCGTAGGTGAGGTCGGCGCCCAGGTGGCTCACCGCGCACGCGTCCGGGCTCCTGTCGACCTGCTGCTCGATCACCTTGTGGAGCAACGTCACACCCATGGCGGGGCACCCCCATCGACTGTCCTGAACTCCTGGATCCGATGGTTCACCCCGGCTGCACATTCACCGCATATCGCCAGTTTTCTACGGCTTTTCCAGGAAGCCCGCGCGTACCAGCCAGGCGAGGATCAGCCGTCCCATGTCCGCGTCGATCGGCGGGCAGGAGATGCCGGTGCCGGCCAGCGCCGCGTCGGTGGCGGCCGTGCCGATGCGCGGCGCGTCCGCGCCCGGCCGGTCGCCGATGAGCGGCAGGACGGGGTAGAGCGCGTTGTCCTCGCCGACGCCGCGCAGCCTGCGCCGCCACTCCTCGAACGGGACCACCTCGAACGGGTAGCCGAACCCCTTCACCCACTCCCACACGTCGCCGAGCGGCGTCGTCGCCGGGTTGGCGAGGTGGAAGACCTGGCCGAAGGACTCCGGCCGCCGTGACAGGCGCACGACGGCGCGGGCGGCGTAGTCCACCGGCATGAAGTTCAGCGCGAGGTCCTGCTCCGGTCCCGCGCCGAGCTGGATGCAGCCCTTGACCAGGACGCACGTGTAGTCGGTGGTG
>JABFVJ010000203.1 GCA_013362835.1 Nonomuraea sp.
GGCGCTGCTGCCGGTGGGCGGGGCCGCCTCCGGGGAGATCACGGCCGATCTGGCGCCCGCGCCCGGGCCGGGGCCCGCCGTGCTGCGGGTGCTCGCCGGGCCGCGCGACGACTGGTTCGCGCCGGGGGCGCTGGAGGCGCTGTGCGGGGGGCCGTACGTGGTGAGCCAGGACAGCAACCGGGTCGGGGTGCGGCTGGGCGGGCCGGAACTCGCGCGGGACAGGAAGGGCGAGCTGCCGAGCGAGGGGATGGTCGCCGGGGCGGTCCAGGTGCCGCCGAGCGGGCAGCCGATCGTGTTCCTCGCCGACCACCCGCCCACGGGCGGCTATCCGGTGATCGCGGTCGTGCGCGCGGCCGACCTGCCGGTCGCCGCGCAGCTCCGGCCGGGCGACGAGGTGCGGTTCACAACGCGACCCGCCCGTCGACGCAGGTGACGACCGAGCCGCCGACCCACACGGTCCCCTCGTCGTCGGTGGAGACGTGCACGCGGCCCGCCCGGCCGAGCGCGGCGCCCTGCCCGGCCACGTACGGCGCCCGCACCCGGCCCGTACGCAGCAGGAACTGGGCCAGCGCGGCGTTCAGGCTGCCCGTCACCGGGTCCTCGGAGTCGGGGGTGAAGACGCGGACCTCGTAGGCGTACGGGGAGCCTTCGGGGCAGGGCCCGGCCACGCCGATCATGTGCTCGATCGACCCCGGCTTGAGCGCGAGCACCTCCTCGGCGGTGGAGAGCAGCACGAGCACCCAGCCGGGGCCGTTGTCGGCCCACTCCACGGCCAGCATGCGGTCGCGTTCGACGCGCAGGGTCTCGGCGACGCACTCGGCCAGCGGCTCCTCCACCGGACCCGAGCGCAGCAGGTCGGGCGCGGCGAACGCCAGCCCCTCGCCGGTCCTGCGCACGCGTACCAGCCCGACGCCGCACTCCTGGACGATCACGGACGGGTCGCGCGGCCGCCCGCCCTCCTCCAGCCAGGCGTGGCAGGTGCCGAGCGTGGGATGCCCGGCGAACGGCAGCTCCGAGAGCGTGGTGAAGATCCTGACCCGGTAGTCGGCCTCGGGCGTGCTCGGCGGCAGCACGAACGTGGTCTCCGACAGGTTCGTCCAGGCGGCGAACCTCTGCATCTCCTCGGTGGTCAGCCCTTGCCCGTCGAGCACGACCGCGAGCGGATTGCCCAGGTACGGCACGGACGTGAAGACATCGACCTGGCGGAATGAACGCGACATACCCGGAGTCTCCCAGACGGGTCTTCCGCCGCCGACCGGGCTCGCCCACACTGGGCGATGTGGCGGACTTCGATGTGGTGGTCCTCGGCTCGGGTCCCGGCGGGCAGAAGGCGGCCATCGCGGCGGCGAAGCTCGGCAGGCGCGTCGCCGTGGTGGAGAAGCGGAACATGATCGGCGGCGTGTGCATCAACACCGGCACGATCCCCTCCAAGACGTTGCGCGAGGCGGTCCTCTACCTGACCGGCCTCAACCAGCGCGAGCTGTACGGCGCCAGCTACCGCGTCAAGGACGAGATCACCGTCGCCGACCTCGGCATGCGCACCCAGCACGTGATCGGCCGCGAGATCCAGGTGATCCGCAGCCAGCTCGGCCGCAACCACGTCACGGTGATCCCCGGCACCGGCCGCTTCCTCGACCCGCACACGATCGGGATCAGCGGCGAGGAGGAGCGGAAGATCACCGCCGACAAGGTCGTGATCGCGACCGGCACCTCTCCCGCCCGCCCGGACAGCGTGGAGTTCGACGAGCGCACGGTCATCGACTCCGACGCGATCCTGCACCTCGACCGGGTGCCCGAGACCATGGTCGTGGTGGGCGCGGGCGTCATCGGCATCGAGTACGCCTCGATGTTCGCCGCGCTCGGCACCAAGGTGACCGTGGTCGAACGGCGCGAGCGGATGCTGGAGTTCTGCGACCTGGAGATCGTCGAGGCGCTCAAGTACCACCTGCGCGACCTCGCGGTGACGTTCCGGTTCGGCGAGGGCGTGGCCGCCGTCGAACGCCGTCCGCGCGGCGCGCTCACCCTGCTGGAGAGCGGCAAGAAGATCCCCGCCGACTGCGTCATGTACTCGGCCGGGAGGCAGGGCAAGACGGCCGAGCTGAACCTGGAGGCCGCCGGGCTCGCCGCCGACGACCGGGGCAGGATCAAGGTGGACGGGCACTACGCGACGGCCGTGCCGCACATCTACGCGGTCGGCGACGTGATCGGCTTCCCCGCCCTCGCCGCCACCTCGATGGAGCAGGGCAGGCTCGCCGCCCAGCACGCCTGCGGGGAGCCGGTCGGCGAGCTGCAGGAGCTGTCGCCGATCGGCATCTACACCATTCCCGAGATCAGCTTCGTCGGGAAGTCGGAGGACGAGCTGACCCGGGAGAAGATCCCGTTCGAGGTGGGCGTGTCGCGGTACCGGGAGCTGGCCAGGGGGCAGATCATCGGCGACTCGTACGGGATGCTCAAGTTGCTGGTCTCCTCGGAGGACGGGCGGCTGCTCGGCGTGCACGTGTTCGGCACGGGCGCGACCGAGCTCGTGCACATCGGCCAGACCGTCATGGGGTGCGGCGGGACCGTCGACTACCTGGTCAACGCGGTGTTCAACTATCCGACGCTGGCGGAGTCGTACAAGGTGGCGGCGCTGGACGCGATGAACAAGATGCGGGTGGTGGCCAGGCTCACGGCAGAGATGTGAGTTCTGTCGGTTCTGGCCGCTACGCTCCTCGGTGGTTCATCTCCAGGAGGCGTCGGTGCAGAGCAAGGCCGCGGGGAGGTGGCTGCCCGCGTTCCTGCTGCTGGCGGCCATCTGGGGCAACAGTTTCTTCTTCATC
The DNA here is from genome assembly GCA_013362835.1 of Nonomuraea sp. Next base: position 2,820 of record JABFVJ010000203.1, read on the forward strand.
AAGGTCGCCGTGGGAGTGCTGCATCCGCTGCAGGTGTCGTTCGGCCGCATGGCGGTCGGGGCGGTCACGCTGCTCCTCGCGCTCGCGGTCAGCCGCAGGCCGCTCCCCCGCGACCCCCGCCTGTGGGGGCACTTCCAGATCGCCTCGGTCGTGCTCACCACGCTGCCCTTCACCCTGTTCGCCTACGGCGAGCAGTACGTCTCCTCGGTCGTCGCCGCCATCTGGAACGCCACCACGCCCCTGTGCACCCTGGCCTTCACGCTGCTGCTGCGCGCCGAGCGGGCGACCGCGGCCAGGACGGCCGGGCTCGGCCTCGGGTTCGCGGGCGTCATGGTGGTGCTCGGGGTGTGGCAGCCCATGGCGGGCGGGCAGCTCGGCGGCAGCCTGGCATGCTTCGGGGCGGCGGCCTGTTACGGGCTCGGCGGGGCGTACATGGGGCGCTTCATCACCGGGCGGCGCTCGGAGCCGCCGGTGGTGCTGGCCGCGGCGCAGCTCCTGACCGGCACGGTCCAGCTCGCGGTGATCACGCTGCTGGCGGGCGTGCCGCTGGTCGACACCGCCGCGCCCGCCGAGGTGTGGTGGAGCATGCTGGGGCTCGGCGGGCTGGGCACGGGCGTGGCCTACCTGCTGCTGTACCGGGTGCAGGCCACGGCGGGGGTGACGACGACCTCGACGGTGACGTACCTGCTGCCGGTGTTCGCCGTCGTCTCCGGCGTGGCGCTGCTGGGCGAGACGATCAGCTGGAACCAGCCGGCGGGCGCGCTGATCATCCTGCTGGCCATCGCGCTCACCCAGGGGATGCTGCGCGTGCCCGAGCGCTCAGCCCTCTGAGGAGGGACGGCGGCCGCGCGGCGCGGGCTTCTTGCGTCCCGCCACCAGCGTGTCGCCGGGGGCCGGCG
>JABFVJ010000045.1 GCA_013362835.1 Nonomuraea sp.
GGTCGGCGACGAAGGTGAGCTCGACCTCGCCGAGCACCCCGGAGTACCGGGCGGGCGGGTGGAACTCGATCTCCTGGTAGAACGGCAGCTCCTGGCGCACGCCGTACAGGTGGCCGGCCTCCAGGTCGGCGGACCTGAAGCCGAAGCCGAGCGCCGGGAACGCCTCCAGGATGCGGAGCTGGGAGGGCAGCGGCTCGACGGCGACCTCGTCGAGGTCGCCCTTGTCGACGGCCTTGGCTATGGCGAGCTCGGTGCGCACGCCGAGGGCCATGCCGGACAGGTGCTGCCCGCCGATCTCGCTGATCGGGGTCTCCCACGGCACCGGCGCCTGGAAGGCGATCACCTTGTCCTCGCCCGCGAGCAGCGTGAACGGGCCCGACACGCGGGCGCGGGAGAACTCGCCGAGCCCGGCGCCCTCGCCGTCGCCGTGCTCGAACTCGACCCGGGCGACCAGGCCGAGGGTGACGTGCTCGATCTCGGCGTCGAAGTCGCCGCCGCGCAGGCGGACCTCGCCGGACAGCGTGCCGCCTGCGTCAACGATCAACGCCGTGATCGGGTTCCTGCGTACGGACGGGGTACGGCGCGTACCCCGTCCGCCGGGGACGTCACTTGTACGTGATGTCCGACGGTGAGTAGATGCAGTTCACGCCGTCGGCGCCCTCGCCGATCTTGGTGGGCTCGCTGCCCTTGGGCACTCCCTTGTACTTCACGCAGATGGTGGCGTTGCCGTAGACGGTGATCCGGCTGAAGCGGGCGGTGTCGCCCCAGTTGGTGTTGATCCCGGCCAGCACGCTGGTCGAGCGGGCGGTGACGCCGTCCATGACCACGTGGCGCTGGTGGGAGGTGGAGCAGTTGCCGCACGCCCGGTAGAGCTTGCCTGCGCTGTGCACCTGGAAGTTCTTGATGGTCACGGTGCCGGCGCCGTTGTGCTGGAACACCTTGTCGGAGGCGGACTTGGCGCCGCCGCCGTCCACGAGGTAGGTGGCCGAGGAGCTGGAGCCGAGGAACGTGGCGGCGTCCTCGCCGACGTCGTTCCACCAGACGTTGCGGATGGTGCACGAGCCGAGGCAGTGGATGCCGTCGCCGGCCGGGGCGTCGATGATGACGTTCTGGATGGTGCCGCCGGCGGCCACCTCGAACATCGGGTCCTGGCTCTCGCTCTGGCCGCCGTCGCCGATGCCGTAGTAGCTCTTCATGCCGCCGTCGAAGGTGGTCACCGACTTGGTGTCGGTGAGCTTGACGCTGCCGGTGGCGGTCGGCCAGGAGCCGCTGCCGTCGCCGCCGCCGCTGGTGGGGGTGACGGTGGGGGTGGGCGTCGGGCTGGTCGTCGGGGTGCCGCCGCCGCTCGCGGGCTTGAGCGTCCACTGCTTCGTGGCGACCGAGTCGCAGGAGTTCTGCTGGAGCAGGGCCCCCGAGGACGTGGAGTTGTCCTTGACGTTGAGGCACTTGCCGCCATTGGCGTTCACGATCCGGTAGTCGGACCCGGACGCGGTCAGCTGCCAGGTCTGGGACGTGGCGCCGGTGCAGCTCTCCTGCTCGACGGCCTTGCCGGCGCTGGTGGAGGCGTCGCGTACGCCGGCGCACTTGCCGCTGTGCTTCGCCTTGATCTGGTAGCCGGACCCGGAGGCGGTGATCGTGTAGACCTGCCCCGCGCCGCCCGAGCAGGCTGACTGGACGAGTTGCACGCCGTCGCCGGCGCTCTGCCCCGGTACGGTCGCGCACAGGCCGCTGCCGCCGTTGACCAGCGTGTAGTCGCCGTTGGACGGCGCGGCCGAGGCGGGCGTGGCGGCCAGCGCGGCGAGCCCGCCGGACGCCAGGAGGCCGGCGGCCACCATGACGGCCGCCCTGATGCCTGGACTTCTTCTTCTCCGCACGTCAGCTCCGTTCGACTGAGGGGGGTGCCCTGGGGAATGTGCCTGGTAAGCGCTTTCCGGAGGCGCATGAGGAGTGAAGCACAGCACCCGCGACCCCGAGAACCCCTCGGCCGCGCCCCGCCTCGCCGCCGGGCCATCGGGCCAGGTCAATCGGCGTCGCGGCGGCCGGTGCGAGTTGCAGTGACCGGTGAAAGTTTCATTTCGCGCCTTGCCGGACGCTCCTGCGAGGCCGTCCAGGGCCCGCCTGATACTCTCTGATACATATCGATTACTTTGAGCAACAACGGGAGCTAGTGTGAAGGTCGCCTGCGTCGGCGGCGGACCCGCCAGCCTGTACTTCTCGATCCTGATGAAGCGGGTGGACCCGTCCCATGAGATCACCGTCCACGAGCGCAACCCGGCCGGGTCCACGTACGGCTGGGGGGTGACCTACTGGGACGACCTGCTCGCCAACCTTCGCGCCGCCGACCCCGAGTCCGCCGACGTCATCAGGGAGAACTCGATCCGCTGGGACAGCTGGGTGACCCACATCAAGGACCGGGCGACGGTGACCCTGGAGGAGGCCGAGGAGGGCTTCGGCATCTGCCGCCACCGCCTGCTCGACATCCTCGCCGACCGCGCCCGCTCCCTCGGCGTGCACATCGAGTACGGCCGCGAGATCACCGACCGCCACGAGCTGGACGCCGAGCTCGTCGTCGCGGGCGACGGCGTCAACAGCGGGCTCCGCGAGCGCCACGCCGACCACTTCGGCAGCGAGTTCGCGGTCGGGCGCAACACCTACATCTGGCTCGGCACCACCAAGGTCTTCGACTCCTTCACCTTCGCCTTCGTGCAGACCCCGCACGGCTGGATCTGGTGCTACTGCTACGTCTTCAGCGGCGAGCACAGCACGTGCGTCGTCGAGTGCTCACCGGAGACCTGGAAGGGGCTCGGGCTCGACCAGGCCAACGAGGCCGACGGCCTGGCGTTGCTGGAGAAGCTGTTCGCCGACGTCCTCGACGGCCATCCGCTGGTCGGCCGGGGGCAGAGCGACGGCGTCGCCCGCTGGCTGAACTTCCGCACGCTGACCAACCGCACGTGGTACCACGACGACCTCGCCCTGATCGGCGACGCGGCGCACACCACCCACTACTCCATCGGCGCGGGCACCGCCCTCGCCTTCGGCGACGCCGCGTTCCTGGTCAACGCGCTGCACGCCGAGCCGGAGCTCGACGCCGCCCTGGCCCGCTACGACCGTGAGCGCCGCGCGGCGATCCGGCCGCACCAGAAGTCGGCCCGCTACAGCGCCCAGTGGTACGAGAACCTGCCGCGCTACATCGACTACGACCCGAGGCAGCTGATCGCGCTGCTCGGTCAGCGGCACTCCCAGGTGCTGGCGCACGTCCCGCCCCGGCTCTACCTCTGGGCCGACCGGATCGCCACACTGTTCAGCCGGCACTGACCGGGGTCAGCCGATCACGGGAAGTCCTTCGGGTTCACCGAGCTGGTCCTGGCGTTGCCGCCCCTGACCGGGTTGAGGGTCAGCGTCCAGATGGTGTACTGCGAGGAGGTCGTACGGAACCGCATCCGGTCGTTGAACCGCTGGTAGGTGGCCGACCTGGTGAACCGGCCCTTGGAGGAGCTGAACCGGTAGCCGGTCGTGAAGTAGATCCGGTAGGTGCCGTCCCTGACGTCGCTGACGCGGGCGGACGACCGGGCGCGTACGTAGATGCTGATCGCCTTGGTCCTGCCTCTGACCAGGGTGACGACGCCGTCTCTCGACGTGCCGTTCTTGATCTTGAGGACGCCGCGGCCGCCGCTGATCCGGTCGTAGATGATCCTGCCGTTGCC
>JABFVJ010000206.1 GCA_013362835.1 Nonomuraea sp.
ATCGAGCACCGCCCGTACGGCCGGCCACGCGGCGGCCTCCTTGCCCTGCAGCAGCAGCCCGGCGGGCAGGCCGCGCAGCCGTTCGCCCGTGGTGCGGACGCGGACGGGCGGGCGCGAGGGGGTCAGCGAGTCGAGCGCGCCGCCGGGATGGGTGACCACGCTCAGCGTCGGGTGACCGGCGGCGCGCAGGCGGCGGTCGAGCTCGAACCCGAAGATCATTTGCGCCAGCTTCGACCGCGCGTAGGTGCGTTTGGGCCGGTAGTCGCGGGTGCTCCCCAAGTCGTCCAGGTCAAGGGTCTCGGACTTGGCGGTGAAGCTGCCGGTCGTGACGACCCGGCTCGCGGGAGTGGCCGTGAGCAGGGGCGCGAGCCGCGCGATCAGCGCGAAGTGGCCGAGGTGGTTGGTGGCGAACATCAGCTCGTGGCCGGCCGCGGTCTCGCGCCGGGGCGGCCGGTCGAGCAGGACGCCGGCGTTGCAGACGACGGCGTCCAAGCGTTCCAGCCCGTCGGCGGCGCGCTCGATCGAGCCGGGATCGGCGAGGTCGAGCGGCAGGTGACGGACGCGCGCGTCCGGGACCCGCTCCCGGATGGAGTCGGCGGCGGCCTGGGCCTTGGCGCTGTCACGGCTGCCGAGGACGACCGCCGCGCCCGCCCCGGCGAGCTGTTCGGCGACGAAGTAGCCGATGCCCGCGTTGCCGCCGGTGACGAGGACGGTCCTGCCGTCCGCGCGCGGCAGGCGCCGGACGTCCCAGGGGGTGGGGTGAGAGGGCATGACCGCTCCTTGCATCGAACCTGAACTGACTCTGAAACTATAACCACTTCAGAATTGGAGGCGTTCCAGGTTCGGCTACGATGAGGGCATGCCGACGACGATGGGGCGCCGCGAGCGCAAGAAGGCACAGACCCGCCGCGCGCTGGCGGAGGCCGCGGTGCGGTTGTTCGCCGAGCGCGGCTACGACGGCGTCACCGTCGCCCAGATCGCCGACGAGGCCGACGTGTCCATCGCCACCCTGTTCGCGCACGTGCCCGACGGCAAGGACGCGCTGATCTTCGACGACGGAGACGAGCGGCACGTGTGGCTGGCCGCCGCCGTGCGCGAGCGGCCCGAGGGCCAGCCGGTGCTGGAGGCCCTGCGCCGCTGCCTGGCGGCGAGCGGGCCGTTCGCCGACGATCTCCCGCCCGAGCTGCGCCGCAAGCGCGACCTGATCGTGCGCACGCCCGCGCTGCGCGAGTATTCGCGCCGGCTCTGGATCGCCGGCGCGGAGCCCCTGGCCGAGGTGATCGCCGCCGAGAGCGGGCGCGACCCCTCCGACCTGGCCGTACGCGCCCTCGCCCGCTACGTGCTGGAGATCCCCGAGCTCGCCGGGGCCGAGCCCGACCCGAAGGCCGCGCTGAACGCCGTCTTCGACCTCCTCGAATCCGGCTGGCCAGGAAAAGCCTGAGGTCAGAGCAGCTCGGCGACCAGCTCCGCGAACTCCTCCGGGGTGGCGATCCGCACGCCCAGGCTCTCGGCCTTGGCCCGCTTGGAGCCGGCCTTCTCCCCCGCCACCAGCAGCGACGTCTTGGCCGACACGCTGGAGGACGCCTTGCCGCCCGCGCGCTCGATCAGCTCGTTGACCTCGTTGCGCGACAGCTCGGCGAGCGGGCCGGTCATCGCGCCGGTGACCACCACCGACATGGCGGCCAGCGGCAGGTCGACCGCCGTCGGCTCGGCCGCCGCCCGCTCGGCCGCGCCCTCCCCGGCGGCGCCCTCCTCCACGGCGGCCTTCTCGGCCGGCGGCACCCAGCCCGGCTCGGTCATGTTGACGCCCGCCCGGACCAGCTTGTCGATCAGCGGCGCGACCTCGATCAGCTCGGCGACCACGACCGGCGCCTTCTCCGGGCCGATGCCCTCGACGGCCTGGATCGCCTCGGCGTCGGCGGCGCGGATGGCGTCCATGGAGCCGAAGTGGCGGGCGATGCGCCGGCTCATGGACCGCCCGGTGCCGCGTACGCCGAGCGCCGCGAACACCCGGCTGAGAGGCCGGGTCTTGACCTGCTCGAAGGCGGCCAGGAGCTTGTCGGTGCTGGTCTCGCCCATGCGCTCCAGGCTGAGCAGCTGCTCGCGGGTGAGGAAGAACAGGTCGGCGAAGTCGGCGATCAGGCCCGCCTCGAGCAGCTGCTCGATACGCCTCTGCGCCAGGCCCTCGATGTCGAGCTGGTCGCGGCCCGCGGCGTAGACGATCGACTCGATGGCCCGGCACTCGCGGCCGCGCACGCATCGCCACCGCTCCTGGGAGCTGTCGATGGCGTCGCCGCAGGACGGGCAGACCTGCGGGATCGGGATCGGCTGCTCCTCGCCGGTGCGCAGGTGGACCACCGGCGACTCCACGCGCGGGATCACGTCGCCCGCCTTGTAGACGACGACGCTGTCGCCGAGCATCAGGCCGCGGCGGGTGATGTCGGCGACGTTGTGGAGGGTGGCGTAGGTGACGACGCTGCCGTCGAGCTCGACCGGCTCCAGCACCGCGCGCGGGGCGATGATGCCGGTGCGGCCGGTGTTCCACTCCACGCCGACCAGCTTGGTGATCTTCTCGGTGGCGGGCAGCTTGTAGGCGATGGCCCAGCGCGGCGCGCGCGAGCTGAATCCGGCCGCGGCCTGGTCGGCGGCCAGGTCGCACTTGATCACGATGCCGTCGATGCCGAACGCCAGCGTGGCGCGGGCCGCGGCGATCTCCCCGACGCGCTCCTGCACCCGCTCCAGCGTGTCGGTGACGATCCCGGCGACCGGGGTGGCGGCCGTGGTCTGCACGCCCTGCGCGGCCACCCACTCCATGACCCCGCTGTGCGGCAGCTCGCGCAGGCGCGTCGCCAGCTCGGAGTCGTCGCCGGGCGCGGGCAGCGCGCCGTAGCCGAAGAACGTCAGCTCGCACACATAGGGCCGGTCCTGGGCGCGCAGCGTGCCGGCCGCGGCGCTGCGCGGGTTGGCGAACGTGGTGCCGTCGTGCGCCTGGCGCTTGGCGCAGGCGTCGTCGAACTGGGAGGCGGTCATCATGACCTCGCCGCGCAGCTCGACGGTGACCGGGTCGGTCAGCCGGTCGGGGAGGCCGACGATGGTGCCGATGGCGTGGGAGACGTCTTCGCCCGCCGTGCCGTCGCCGCGCGTGACGAGCTGGGCCAGCCGGCCGCCGCGATAGCGGGCCGAGATGGCCAGGCCGTCGAGCTTGGGCTCGACGCTCCACGCGGTGACCGGGCGGCCGAGCCTGCGCTCCACCGAGGCGGCCCAGTCGGCGAGCTGGTCGGCGCCGAAGACGTTGTCGAGGCTGAGCATCGGCACCGTGTGGGGCACGTCGCCGACCACCGCGCCGCCCGCCACCTTGCCGGTCGGCGAGGTCGGCAGCACCTGGTCGGGGTGGGCCTCCTCGTAGGCCTGGATGCCGCGCACCAGCCGGTCGTAGGAGTCGTCGTCGAGGGTGGAGGTGCCGTCGGCGTAGTAGGCCGCCGCGGAGTCCACGGCCAGCTGCACGGCCTCGGCGTAGGCCGTCTCGTCGGCAAGGACGGTGATGGGAGGTGCGTCGCTCATAGTCACATCATGCCGCCTGGCACCGACAGTTTCGGCCCGTGATCCGTGCCCTGAGCTGCGACTGCGTCCGCCGGGCGCGGCGCGCGAGCCGCCGCGCCCGGCGGGTCGTCAGCCGCCGTTCAGCAGCGTGACGAG
>JABFVJ010000259.1 GCA_013362835.1 Nonomuraea sp.
ACAGCCGGTGCCGCTCGGCCCGGGGGTCGTCGAGCGGCGGCGGCGACGGCGCGGGCGGCAGGTGCCCGGCGAGCTCCGGCAGGTAGCCGCGCAGCGCGCCGGTGACCGGATTGAGGGTGGCGGTCTCCGGCAGCGCGCCCTCGACGTGCCGCAGCGCGTCGAACACCGGCCCGTAAGGGAACGGCTCGCGGATCTGGTGGCAGTGGCCGATCAGGACCGTGCGCTCTCCCTCAGGCAGGAGGTCGAGCGCGACCCTGACCAGCCGGGTCTTCCCGATTCCCGCCTCGCCCTGCACGAGGATGACGGCCGGAGGGCCGGTGATGGCGTCGAGGAGCACTTGTAACTGAGCGTCACGTCCGATCAGACCAGGAGAAGCGAGGCGTGTCATCGGGGTCTCCGTAACAGTGCAGGTTGACTCCCCCTGTCGGAATACTGTTATCCACCACGGGTCAGCCGGTGGTCAACCCTCTGTCTCTCGGCCTGACGCGGGCGCGCGGCAACGGCAGCGGCTCGGCGCCCGTGACCACGGTGTTGGCGATCGTGCCGATGCCTTCGACGGCCATCTCGACCACGTCTCCCGGCCGCAGCGGCGGCGGGTCCTGGCGGCCCCGGCGGCCCCACAACTCGGCGAGGCAGCCGCCGTTGCCGCAGGTGCCGGAGCCGAGCACGTCGCCGGGCCGGATCCAGGTCCCGCGCGAGGCGTAGGCGGCCATCTCCTCGAACGTCCAGCTCATGTTGGAGAGCAGGTCGTGGCCGATCTCCCGCCGGTTGACGCTGACCGAGAGTCGCAGGCGCAGGAAGCCGTCGCCGTCCCGGTACGGCTCAAGCTCGTCGGCCGTGACCAGCCAGGGCCCGAGCGTGGTCGCGGTGTCCTTGCCCTTGGCCGGGCCCAGGTTGACCTGCATCTCCCGGCCCTGAAGGTCGCGGGCCGACCAGTCGTTCATGATCGTGTAACCGGCGATGCGCACGTCGCCCGGCGCGAGGTCCCGCCCGGCGCGGCCGATCACGGCGGCCACCTCCAGCTCGAAGTCGAACGCCCGGCAGCCGGGCGGCACCGGCACCTCGTCGTACGGGCCGACGACGGCGTAGGGGTTGGTGAAGTAGAAGGCGGGGGCGTCGTACCAGGCGTCGGGGACGCCGCTGCGGCCGTCGACGCTCTTGCGCACGCCCTCGACGTGCTCCTCGAAGGCGACGAAGTCGCGTACGGCCGGCGGCTGGAACGGCGCCAGGAGCCTGACCCCGGCGAGCGGGATCGCGGCGCCCGCGAGGGATCCGGCCTGGTCGAGGCGGTCGTCGCGGACGAGGTCGAGCAGGGTGACCCCTTCGGGGAGCGGCCTGATCGTGTCGCCCGCCACGACGCCGCAGCGGGTGCGGCCCTCGTGGGTGAAGGTGGCGATCCTCATCAGACGGGAGGGGCGACGAACACGCCGCGGTCGACGTCGTTGAAGGACTCCTTGGCGACCAGCTCGTTCATGGGGTTGGCGGTGCCCCACTGGTCGGTGACCTCGGGCTGGGAGAAGTCGTGGACGTGCGGGTGCCAGGCGTCCTCGTCCAGTTCCTCCAGTTCGGTGGTGTATTCGACGGTGTTGCCGTGGGGGTCGAGGAAGTAGGAGAAGGTGTTGTCGCCGGCCAGGTGGCGGCCGGGGCCCCAGATCATCCGCACGCCGGCGCGCAGCAGTCTGCCGGTGCCGTACATGTACTCGTCGAGGCCGCGCAGCTCGAAGCTGATGTGGTGCAGGCTGGCGTGCGGGCCGCGGGCGATGGCCATGCTGTGGTGCTGTGGGTTGCAGCGCATGAAGTGCATGACCTGGCCCATGTGGGGGTGGGCGAGGGTGTCGGACAGGGCGAAGCCGAGGTGGGTCTCGTACCAGAGGCGGGTGGCGTCGATGTCGGGGGCGTTGAGCACGACGTGCGAGAGCCGTACGGGGATCGACTCCTTGGCCTCCAGCTTGCGGTGCCTGCGTACGGCGACGTCGGCGGAGACCTCGACCGTGCGGCCGTCGAGGTCGAAGAACCGGAAGCCGTGGCCGCCGCCGGGGGTGTCGAGCTTGCCCGGCTCGCTGATCAGCCGGACGCCTGCGGCACGCAGCCGTTCGGCCAGCGCGTCCACGTCGGCCGGGGTGGCGGCGCCGAAGGAGACCAGGTCGAGGCGCTTCTCCTCGGCCTTGCGCAGCCGGACGACGTACTGCTCGGGCGAGCCTTCCGCGGCCAGGAAGGTGATGCCGGAGTCGTTGGCGACCTCGGTCAGGCCCCAGACGCCCGAGTAGAAGTCGCGCTGCCGGTCGTAGTCGGGCACGGCGAGGTCCACGTGCCGCAGATGGGTGATGAGTCTCATGTGCGGTCCTTCAGGTCGAACAGGCGGACGGCGTTGCCGCCGCGTACGGCGTCGGTGTCGAGCCCGGCCGCGCGCAGGGCGGCGAGCGGGTCGGGGTCACCCATGTCGAAGGGGAAGTCGGAGCCGAGCAGCACGCGCTCGGGCCCGGCCACCCTGACCAGCTCGCGCAGCGCGGCCGGGTCGTGGGTGAGCGAGTCGAAGTGCAGCTCGCGCAGGTAACTGCTGGGCTCGCGGGCGCAGCCGCGGGCGTCGGGCCGTACCCGCCAGCCGTGGTCGGAACGGCCCAGGTAGAAGGGCAGGTAGCCGCCGCCGTGCGCGGCCAGCAGCTTCAGCCCCTGATGCCGGTCGAGCACGCCGGAGAAGATCAGGTGGGACAGCGCGACGGCGTTCTCGACCGGCTGGCCGACGATGTTGGACAGGTACCAGCGGTCCAGCCGCTCGTCCAGCGTGCAGCCGAACGGGTGCAGGAACACGACCGCGCCCGTCTCGGCGGCCCGCGCCCAGAACGGCTCGTAGGCGGGGTCGGACAGCTCGCGCGCGGGTGCGTGGGAGGAGGGTCGGGAAGGCCCCGGCGCGTGGGAGGAGATCTCGACGCCCTTCAGGCCCAGGTCGAGTGCCTGGTCGAGGGCTTCGGCCATCAGGTCCGGATGCTGGAGCGGGACCAGGCCGAGGCCGTGCAGGCGGTCGGGGGCCTGCGCCACGTGCTCGGCGACCCCTTCGGCGGCCAGCCGGCACACCCGCGCGGCGAGCTCGGCGCCGGCCCAGTAGTGGTAGTGGCTGGGCGAGGGGGAGACGATCTGGACGTCGATCCCGGCCGCGTCCATCGCGGCGAGGCGGTCGGCCACCCGCGTGAGCAGGCCGATCCGGTCGCCGATCATCCGTCCCGACACGGCCGGCGCGTCGGGGCCGTTGCGGCGGGCGTCCAGCTCGCGGTGCGCGGCGAGGCCCGGCTCGCCGTCCACGGCCCGCTCGACCGCGGGCAGCAGGACGTGCGCGTGTACGTCCACCGTGGTCATGGCCGCTCGCTCACCATCGCCCCGACCCGCCCCATGAGGCCGGGCACGTCGGCGTCGCGTACGCCGTCGAGCTGCCAGCGGGCGAGCTGGACCGACGACTCCACGACCGTGCGCACCCGCTCGAACCGGCGTGCCGTGTACGCGTCGAACAGCTCCTGGTCCACCCGCCCGCGCGCGAGCAGCAGCTCGGCCAGCACGCTCGCGTCCTCCAGGCACTGCGCGGCCCCCTGGGCGAGGGTGGGCGGGCAGGCGTGCACGGCGTCGCCGGCCAGCACCACGTTGCCCCGGTTCCACGGCCCGCGTACGAGCAGGGACTCGAACCAGGTGTAGTTGACCCGGTCGGGATCGGTGATGTCCGCGCGGATCTCCGTCCACGCCCCGCCGTACGGCTCGGCCAGGGCACGCATGATCTCCGCCTTGTCGGCGGCGGCCACGGTGGCCTTGTCGCGGTTCGGCTCGACGAGGTAGGCGTAGAGGGTGTCCTCGCCGGTCGGGCAGTAGCCGGCGATGAAGCACGGGCCGCCGTAGGCGAGGTCGGTGCGTTCGACGGACTTGGGGCGGCGGGCGTGCACCCGCCAGATGCCCATGCCGACCGGCTCGGGCGGCGCGTCGATGCCGATCATGGCGCGCACCGCGGAATGGATGCCGTCCGCGCCGACCACGAGGTCGTAGGAGTCGGTCGTGCCGTCGTCGAACACGACGGGGTCGACCGAGGTGACCGTGCGCCCCAGCCGGATGACGGCCCCGGCGCGTACGGCCGCGTCCACCAGGACGGCCTGCAGGTCGGGCCGGTACATGCCCATGGTGGCCGGCAGGTCGTCGCCGCCGCTGCGCAGGTCGGAGGTCTCGAACAGGAGGTCGCCGGCCGGGGTGCGGATGCCGACGGAGTCGAAGGCGTAGCCGCGCTCGCGCACCGCGCCCCACACGCCGAGCTCGCGCAGCACCCGCAGCGCGTTGCCCTGGAGGGTGATGCCGGAGCCGATCGTCGTCCACCGCGCCTTGACCTCGGCGACATGCGTCTCCACGCCGCCCCTGGCGAGGAGGGTGGCGAGGGCGGTCCCGGTGATGCCGCCGCCGACGATGAGGACCTTCAGGTTGTCGGGCATCACTTCACCGCGATCGGGTTGACGGGGGAGCCGACGGCTCCGGTGACGGGCAGGGGGGCGGCGGTCAGGAAGAACTCGTACGAGCCGTCGGCCGCGCAGTCGGCGGCGAGGGCGTCGAGGTCCCACATCTCGCCGATGAGCAGGCCGAGGTGCGGGATCACGACCTGGTGCAGCGGCTGGAAGGCGCCTTCGAACTCGTTGGGCCGCACCTCGAAGCCCCAGGTGTCGGTGGCGACCGCGGCGATCTCCCGCCCGTGCAGCCAGCCCGCGCTCCAGAACGACAGGCCGGGCGCGGGGCCGCCCGCGTAGTCGCCCCAGCCGTCGCGCTTGGCGCGGGTGATCTGGCCGGTGCGCACGCAGACGATGTCGCCGGTGCCCACCTCGACCCCGTGGGCCTCGGCGGTGGCCGTCAGGTGCTCCTCGGTGACGGCGAAGCCGTCGGGCAGCTCGCCGTCGCCGAACACGGCGGCCACGTCGAGCAGGACGCCGCGGCCCGCGACCACGTCGCCGATCCGTTCGATGCCGGTGACGAGGTCGCCCTCGCTGGTGACGACGTCCTGGGCCGGGCGGCCGTTCCAGGCCAGGCCGTGGTCGAAGATGTGGCCGAGGCCGTCCCACTGGGTCGAGCACTGCAGCGGCATCGCGATCACGTCGTCCGCGCCGCCGAACCCGTGCGGGAAGCCCTGCTTGCCGAGGGCGGCGTCGGCGCCGGTGTCGGTCATGGTGTGCACCGGGTTCGTCCGCCGCCGCCAGCCCTTCTGCGGGCCTTCGGCGTTGAAGGGCTGGGCGAGCGAGAAGCTGACGCCCTTCCTGACCAGCCGCGCGGCGGCCACGCGATGGGCCGGGGTGAGGAAGTTGAGCGTGCCGCGCACGTCGTCCGCGCCCCACCGGCCCCAGTTGGAATACTTGCGCGCCGCCTCGGCGATGGCCTGCTCAGCGTTCGTGTCAGCGTTCATCGCGGCACCTGATCCGCTGGGTGCCGAGGCCGGTGATCGTGCCCTCCATGACGTCGCCGTCGCGCAGGAAACGGCCGACGGCCATGCCGTTGCCCGCCGGGCTGCCGGTCAGCACCAGGTCGCCGGGCTCCAGCCGGACGATCTCGGAGGCGGCCGAGACCAGCGCGGCCACGTCGAAGAGCAGGTCCTTGGTGGACTCGTCCTGGAACGTCTCGCCGTTGACCGACAGCGTGATCCGCAGCGGCCCCTCGACGAACTCCGACGGCACCAGCCAGGGCCCGAGCGGCAGGAATCCGGGGGCGTTCTTGGCGCGGAACCAGTCGGTGCCGATCTCCTTCATGTCCTGGCGGAACACCAGGTCCCTGGTCGTGACGTCGTTGCAGATCGTGTAGCCGGCCACGTGGCCGAGCGCCTGGTCGCGGGTGACCCGGAAGGCCGGGCGGCCGATCACCGCGGCCAGTTCGAGCTCCCAGTCGTGCTTGCCGCTGTAGCCCGGCAGGACCAGGTCGTCGTACGGGCCGGCCACCGCGCTCGGCAGCCCCACGAACAGGTACGGCGTGCCCTCGGCGGCCCGCCGGTCCATCATGGCGGCGACCTCCTCGCGGGCCGCCGGATCGTCGGTGCCCCGGTGGGCCATGGCCAGGTCGATGACGTGGGTGCGGTAGTTGGCGCCCGACTGGATCACCTGCCCGGGACGCAGCGGCGCGCGTACGCCGAGCTCGGCCGCGTCCAGCCACGGCCCGTCGCCGGCCGCGAGTCGGTGCAGCTCGGGCAGGGCCAGGTCCCACCCGCGCAGCAGGGCCTCGACCGAGTCCCAGCGCGAGCCGAGGTCGAGCACCCGATCTCCCTGGACGAGCCCGGGGAACGTACGGCCATGGGCGGTGAAGGTGCCCAGGGCGAAGCGTGGTGTCATTGCGCGATGCCTCCGAAGTGATTGACCTCACTGTGGACCGCGCGACGGAATGAGGGAAATAGATACCTCATATGCGGGTCATCCACACTGTGGATGCCGACGCGAAAGCCCCGTCCCGGGGCAGGACGGGGCTCTTGGTGGGCTCTTGGTGGGCCCTTCAGGACGCGACGGGCGCTTTGTCGTCGCTCGTCGGGGCGGGCTCGGCCAGGTCCACGCTGTCGCGGAGCTTGGCCGGCTTGAGGAACAGGGTGGCGATCACGCCGATCACGGCGATGCCCGCCGAGATGAGGAAGATGTGGCCGGTCGCGTCGCCGTACGCGGCCCGGACGATGCTCTTGAACGGCTCGGGCAGCGCCGCGATGTTCAGCGTGCCGCTGCCGCTCGCCGCCGCCTTCTCCGGGTCGATGCCCATCTTGGCCAGCCCTTCGGCGATGCCGGTCGCGACCTGGTTGGCCAGCACCGCGCCGAGCACCGACACGCCCACGGTGCCGCCGAGCGAGCGGAAGAACGTGACGGCCCCGCTCGCCGCGCCGAGCTCCCGAAGCGGCACGGTGTTCTGGATCGCGAGGACGAGGTTCTGCATCGACATGCCGACACCGGCCCCGACCAGCACCATCGCCGCGGCGATGAGCACGAGCGAGGTCTCGTGGTCCATCGTGGACAGCACCAGGAATCCGGCGGTCAGCACGATCGACCCGGTCACGATGTACGGCTTGACGTTCCCGCTCTTCGACACCATCCGGCCGGAGATCGCCGAGGAGAGCAGCACGCCGAGCATCATCGGGATCGTCAGCAGGCCCGCCTCGGTCGGGCTGTAGCCGCGCCCGATCTGGAAGTACTGGCCGAGGAAGACCGAGCCGCCGAACATCGCCATGCCGACCGCGAGGCTGGCCAGGATCGCCAGCGCCGGGGTGCGGCGGCGGATGACGTGCAGCGGCACGACCGGCTCCTTCACCGCCGTCTCCACCCAGGTCGCGACCGCGAGGACCGCGACGCCGCCGAGCACCATCACCGCCGTCTGCCAGGACAGCCAGTCGAAGGAGTTGCCCACGAAGGTGACCCAGATGAGCAGCACGCTGACGCCGAGGGCGATCAGGGTGGCGCCGACGTAGTCGACCTTGACGCCCTCACGGCGTACGTGGGTCACCCGCAGGGTCTTCTGCAGCAGGAAGAACGCGGCGATCGTGAACGGCACCGCGACGAAGAAGCACCAGCGCCAGCCGAGCCAGGAGGTGTCGGCGATCAGGCCGCCGAGCAGCGGTCCTGCCACGGTCGCGACGGCCATGACGCCGCCGAGGTAGCCGTTGTACTTGCCCCGGTCCTTCGGGCTGATCATCGCCGCGATGATCACCTGGACCAGCACCTGCAACGCGCCCATGCCGAGGCCCTGGAGGGCGCGGAAGGCGATGAGCTGCCCGGTGTCCTGGGCGAAGCCGCACGCCACCGAGCTGACCATGAAGATCGCGATAGAGATCTGCAGCAGGAGCTTCTTGCTGAACAGGTCGGCCAGCTTGCCCCAGATCGGGGTGGAGGCCGTGGAGGCGAGCAACGAGGCGGTGATCACCCAGGTGTACTGCGACTGGGTGCCGTTCAGCGCGCCGATGATCTGCGGCAGCGCGACGGAGACGATCGTGCCGCTGATCATCGCCACGAACAGGACGAGCAGCAGCCCGCTCAGGGCTTCCATGATCTGCCGGTGGCTCATCTGCCCCGGCGGCGCGGCCGGTGCGGTGGTTGCGCTCATGCGCGTCTCTCCTCTTACGGTAAACATTTGCCCAATGGGAAAGTTTGCACACTGAGCATATATTCCCGGACGGTAGGCTGAGCGCACCATGGACAGCACGGGCGGGCTGCGCGAGCGCAAGAAGGCCGAGACGCGGCAGGCCGTGCACGAGGCGGCCATGCGGCTGGTGGCCGAGCACGGCCTCGACGCCGTCACGGTCGAGAACATCGCCGACGCGGCCAACATCTCGCGCCGCACGTTCTCCAACTACTTCACCGGCAAGGAGGACGCCGTCCTCTACGGCGAGGAGCAGCGCATCCGCGACCTCGTCGGCAAGGTCCGCGCCCAGCCCGCGGACCGCACCGCCTGGCAGGCCCTGCGCGGCGCGATCGAGGACGTGTTCGACGAGGTGGGGGAGCCGGCGCGGGAGTGGGCCGAGCGCACCCGGCTGGCCAAGCGGCATCCGGCGCTGCTCGCCCGGCAGCTCGCCAACCACGCGGCGCTGGAGCGCGACCTGGCGCAGGCGATCTCGGAGCGGGAGAGCCCGGTGCCTCCCCGGGTCATGGCGGCCGGGTTCCTGACGGCGCTCCGGCTCGGGTCGCACCTGTGGGTGGAGGAACGCCAGGAACGCTCGCTGCGCGAGGTCATGAACGAGATGCTCGGCGAGATGGCCCGGCCGTTCGCCTGAAGGCGAGCGGGGCCGTGGAGGGCCGTGCAGGGGCATGTGAGGGCCGTGCGAGGGGCTGCAGGGCTGAGCGCCCGTCCGCGGTGCTCGGTCAGGAAACGCGGGCGGGCGCTCGGTCGGAGGGGGCAGGTCAGGAGCAGGTCGCTCCCGACGGCGTGGCGGCGGTGCCGTTGGCCGTGAATCCGATGGCCACCGAGGCCCCGGGGGCCAGGTTCTTCGACCAGTCGGGTCCCTTGGCGGTCCACGTGCCGCCCGAGGTGGTCACGACCGCGTTCCAGGCGTTGTTCAGCGTGACGCCCGAGGGCAGGGTCCAGGTGGCGGTCCAGTTGTTGATCGTGCTGGTGCCGGTGTTCTTCACCGTCACCTCACCCTGGAAGCCGCCCTGCCAGGCGTTGGTCAGCTTGTAGGAGACCGTGCACTGTCCTGGCGGGTTCTCGGTGGGCGTCACGGTCGGCGACGTGGTGGGGTCGGGGCCGCCCCCGGCCGGCGGGATCAGGTACGGCTGCAGGATGTCCTGCTTGGCCTGGTTGATCGTCGTCCAGTCGTCGTTCGCGATGCCTCCGGTGTCACCCGAGTTCGGGTTCCACGACCAGTACGTGAAGGACATGCCGTTCACCCCGGTGCCCGTGTACTTCATGAGCTCCTGGAGCCAGATCTTGTCGACGTTCGAGGCCAGCGTGGTGCCGAACTCGCCCATCATGATCGGGGCGATGTTCTGCTTGTACAGGTATCCCCAGTACTTGTCCCAGATGGCCGGCATGTTCGCCGGGTAGTTGGGGGCGTCGAACCAGGCCTGGTGGTAGACCGAGGTCGCGTACTCGTGGGGGGAGTAGACCAGGCGGTTGGCCACGTTGAGGCGTACCGGGAACTGGCCGGCCTTCGACAGGTTGCCGCCCCACCAGCCGCAGTCCTCGTCGTTGCTGGGGTCGTTGTCCCAGACGTTCGACAGGCCGCCGCTCGGGCAGCTCACGCCCTCGACGAAGATCAGCCAGTTGGGGTTGACGCCCAGGATCGCGTTGCCCGCCCGCTCGGCGGCGAGCCGCCAGTCGCGGGTCTGGTCGCCGCAGCCCCAGCAGGCGCCGGTCGCGGCGGGGTTGGTGCCCTCGGCGTGCGGCTCGTTGTGCAGGTCGGCGCCGATGACCGTGGGGTTGTTCGCGTAGTGCTGGGCGAGGGACTTCCAGTCGTTGATCCAGGTGCTCTCCGGGGTGGAGCTGACGTACCAGAGCGGGGACTGGCCGGCGGCGGTCGGGCGGTGGCGGTCGAGGATGATCCGCATGCCCTTGCTGCCCGCGTAGTCCACGACCTTGTCGAGGATCTGCATGGGGGACAGGCCGACCAGGTCGGGGTTGACGTAGTCGTTGACGCCGGTCGCGGTGGCCCCCGGCTTCAGCGCGTCGTTGGAGTACGGCACGCGCAGCGTGTTGTAGCCCAGCGAGGCCATCTTGTCGATCTGGCCCTTCCAGGGGTTGCTCGACCACAGGCCGTGGAAGGTCTTGTTGTCGGTCTCCATGCCGAACCAGTTGATGCCCGTCAGGCGGACGGTCGCCCCTGTGCTGTCGACAATCTTGTTGCCGCTGGTGTGCAGGTAGCCGGTCCCTGTGCCGGTCGCCGCGCCCGCCGGGGTGGTGGTCAGCGCGACGGCGACGGCCGCTCCGGCCACCACCGCGGCCAGGGCGGTCAGAGCCGCCTTTGAGGTGTGCATGGGGTGCCCTTTCGAGGAGGGGGAACGCGGCGTCATGCTCGGTCGCCGCGTTCCGGCCCGTCAATGCGAGGGCGGCCCTCATCCCCTCTGAGCTGCGGTTACGTGTGAAACTTTCACGCCTTCCGATCGTCGCCGATGACCGGGGCCGTGTGGGTGTCCACGTCCACGGCGGAGCGGGCCACGACCTCGCCGTCGCTGATCAGGGCGAGGTGCAGGCGGCCACTCGTCCAGCCCTCCGGCAGCGTGGCGCGTACCTCCACGGGGGAGCCGAGCACGAACGGCTTGGCCTCGGCCCGCGGGCCCGCCGTGCCGGGGTCCTCGGGGGCGGGGCCGAAGACGGGGGTCCACGCGGTGTGCAGCAGGCCGCCGACGGGCTCGGCGCCGTGGTGCGAGACCCGTACGGGGACCGCGACCTCGCGCGCCGGGGTGAGCAGGTCGCGCCCGGGTGCCACGGGGACGACGTCGAGCACCAGCGTGGTCGTGGCGTTCACGTGGGCCGGGTTCACGCCGGCCAGGTCCTTGGCGCGGCGCTCGAAGTCCAGCAGGCCGGCCGACTCGTGCTCGACGTCGTACAGCTCGGTGTAGACGTAACCGGCCAGGCGGTCGTGGCGGCGCAGCTCCTGGGTCTGCCAGCGCAGGTGCCAGGCGCGTTCGACGCCGGTGAAGCCGCCGCCGTACTCGCTGTTGAGGTTGGGCAGGCCGCGCAGCGGCTGCGACGGGCTCCCGGCGAGCTTCTTGCGCACCACGAAGTCGGGGCCGAGCTTGACGGGGAAGTCGTCCTGCGTGCCGTCGAGCAGCGCGGCGACGGTCTTCCCCCAGGAGGCGGCGGACTCGTCGTAGTAGTGCCAGTCGAGCAGGTCGGTCTTCACGTGGGCCCAGCCGGAGTCGTCCACGGCGGGCCGGGTCGGGTCGAGGGCCTTGAGCAGGTCGTACGCCCTGGCCACCGCCTCCTGCTTGGCCGGGTCGCCCGGGATGTCCCAGTCCAGCCCCCACTCCTCGTTGTACAGGCCCCAGATCACGACGGCGGGGGAGTTGCCGTCGCGCTCGGCCATGGGGGCGATCTGCTCCTCGAAGGCGGCCACGGACTCGGCCGAGAAGCGCCCGGTGGCGGCCGGCTCGGCCCACACCAGCATCCCCATCGTGTCGGCGTGGTGGACGAAGCGCGGGTCCTCCAGCTTGAGGTGCTTGCGCACCAGGTTGTAGCCCAGCTCGGCGGCGAGCTCGATGTCGCGGCGCAGCGCCTCGTCCGACGGCGCGGTGATCCCGGTGCGCGGCCAGTAGCCCTGGTCGAGCACGCCCCGGACGAACAGGCGGCGGCCGTTCAGACACAGGTCCTCGCCGACCGCCTCGACGCGCCGCAGCCCGGTGTACGCGGCCACGCGGTCGACGCCGTCGTCGGAGACCAGCTCGGCGTCCACGTGATACAGGTACGGGTCCTCCGGCGACCACAGGCGCGGGTGGGCGATCGGGAGCCTGGCGGTGACCGTCGCGTCGGTGACCTGCGCCTCCATGGTCTCGCCGGTCTCGCGTACGGTCAGCCGCAGGGTGCCCGTACCGGACACGCGGGCCTCGACCTCGACGGCGTCCAGCTCGTACGAGGGGCGCAGCTTCAGCGCGGTCAGGTGGGTCGCCGGCCGGGACTCCAGCCAGACGCTCTGCCAGATTCCGGACGACGGGGTGAAGCACACGCCGTCGAAGTCGTCGCGCGGGATGCTGCGCTGCTTGCCGTGCGCGATCTCCCGCTTGTCCAGCGGCGCGGACACCCGGACCACGACCTCCTGCGCGCCCTCGCGCAGCACGTCGGTCACGTCGGCCTCGAACGGCGTGTAACCGCCCGTGTGCCGCGCCACCTCGACGTCGTTCACCCACACCGTGGCCTCGTGGTGCACGGCTCCGAAGTGCAGCACGACCCGCCCGGCCCACTCCGGCGGGACGGTGAACCGGCGGCGGTACCAGGCGAGCGGCAACCAGTGGGCCTCGATCCCGGACGCGGCGGTCTCCCAGGCGAACGGCACGGTGATGGTCCGGTTCCAGTCCGGCTCGGTGTCGGCCCGGAAGTCCCAGTCGCCGTTCAGGCTCGACCAGGTGTGCGACCGGTCGAAGTGGGGCCGGGGATATTCCGCACGCGGCGTCATGGTGTTCCTTTCAGACATGAGGGGCGCAGGTCAGCCTTTGACGCTGCCGGCGAGGATGCCGTTGATGAAGTGGCGCTGCAGCAGGACGAAGATCACCAGCAGCGGCAGCAGGGCGATGCTGCCGGCCGCCAGCAGCTCGCCCCAGACGGTGGCGAAGTCGGCGCCCACCCTGTTCCCCGTGACGTTCTGGGCCAGCGTGGACAGCACGACCTGGAGCGTCTGGTGCGCGGTGTCGTTGACGGCGACGACCGGCCAGACGAAGTCGTTGTAGACGTTCATGGTGGTCAGCACGGCCAGCGCGGCGAGGCCGGGGCGGATCACCGGGAGCACGACCTTGGCGAAGATGCCGAACTCGCCCGCGCCGTCGACCCGCCCGGCGTCGATCAGCTCGTCGGGGATGGCGGCGATCGTCTGCCGCATCCAGAAGATGCTGAACGCGTCGACGCTCCCCGGCAGGATCAGCGCCTGGTACGTGTTCACCCAGCCCAGCGTGCTCATCTCCAGCAGCAGCGGGATGACGAGGACCAGCGTCGGCAGCATCAGGGTCAGCATGACCACGCCGAACAGCGCGTTCCTGCCGGGGAAGTCGTACTTGGCGAACGCGTAGCCGGCGAGCGGGCAGAAGAACATGGTCATCGCGCCCTTGACCACCAGCACCAGCGCGGTGTTGGCGAAGCCGGTGCCGATCGGCACGTCGGCGAACATGGCGCGGTAGTTGTCCAGCGTCAGCTCGCCCACCGACAGCGGGTTCGTGATGATCTCGGCGGCGGGCTTGAGCGAGGAGCTGACCGCCCACCAGATCGGGTACAGGAACGCGAGGGCGAGCAGCGTGAGCACTACGTACTGCGCGATGCCCGGTCTGGTCTGGTTCATGACACCTCGTCTTTCGGCCGGAGCATCCTGGTCGCGGCCAGGGACAGCCCGAAGACCAGCAGGACGAGCAGGAACGAGTTCGCCGAGCCGGTGCCGAGGTCCGACGCGGTGATGTGCTCGTACAGGTACAGGCCGGCCGTGGTCGTGGAGCCGTACGGGCCGCCCTCGGTGACCACGTACGGCTCGGCGAACATCTGGAACACGGCCAGGGTCTGCACGACCACCAGGAAGGCCATGCTCCTGCGCACCAGCGGGACGGTGATCGACCAGAACTGGCGCAGCCGGGACGCGCCGTCGAGGGCGGCGGCCTCGTACACGCCGCCGGGCACGGCCTGGAGCCCGGCGAGCAGGATGATGATCGCGAACCCGGTGGTCTTCCACAGGAACAGCAGCGCGAGCGTCGGCTTGGACCACGTGGTCGAGGTCAGCCAGGCCACGTCCGGCAGCCCGACCAGGTTGAGCACGTAGTTGACCAGCCCGTAGTCCTGGTCGAACACCACGATCCACACCTGCGCCATGGCGACGAGCGGCGTCACGAACGGCGCGATGAACGCCACCCTGAACAGCCCGCGCAGCCGCAGCTTGGCGTTGGCCAGCAGCACCGCCCCGGCCAGTCCCGCGACGATCTGGACCGGCACGATGAGCAGCCACATGATCGCGCTGTTGCCGAGCGAGGCCCAGAAGTCGGGGCTGGTCAGCAGGTAGACGTAGTTGCCGAGGCCGACCCAGTGCGCCTCGCCCGCGCCGCGCCAGCGGGTGAAGCTGAGCTGCAGCGCGAACAGCAGCGGGTAGATCCCGAACGCGGCGAAGACGACGAAGAACGGGGCGACGAACAGGTAAGGCGTCAGCCGGACACGTCTCATCAGGACCGGTCGATCAGGTTGCGCTGGATCTTCTTGGCCGAGTCGGCGATCACGTCGTCGGGCGACAGCTTGCCCTCGATCAGGCGCTGCAGGTTGTCGCCGAGGTAGTCGACCGACTGGGCCCACCACACGGGGATCGGCGCGGCGGCCGGGATGGTGGCGGCGGCGTCCACGGCGACCTTCCACAGGTCCTGGCCGCCGAGCGCGTCGATGGGCTTGAACAGCGGCTTGGCCTGCGCCGGGGTGTAGCTGGGGATCGAGGTCGACAGGCCGCCGGGGTAGACGTCGTTGGGGCCGTACACGGCGGTGTAGCCGGGCTCCTTGAAGCACAGGAACTCGTACAGCAGCCAGGCGAGCTCGGGGTTCTTGGCCTTGGCGGGGATCACGAAGCTGCTGCCGCCCATCGCGCCGCTGCGCGCGCCGCCGGGCGTCCAGGCCGGCAGCGGCGCGGCCCGCCACTTGCCCTTGGTGGCCTTGAGCAGCTGCTGCGGCGCGAACGACCACCAGATCGCCCACGGCACGAACACCTGCTGCCCGCTGTCGAGCGTGTTGACGTCGGCCGCCTCCAGGTACGGCGCGTGCGTCACCAGCCCGTCCTTGACCGCCGTCTGGATCCAGGTGAAGATCCGCCGGTACTCGGCCGAGTCCAGCCGCAGCTTGCCCTGCGCGTCGGTGAGGCTCGTGCCCTGCTGGTTGGCCAGCATCTCCAGCCAGAGCTGGCCGAGGAACGGGCTCTTGTCCAGGTGGATCGGCCTGGTCTTCGGGTCCTTCTCGCGTACGGTGCGGGCGGCGGTCAGCAGGTCGTCGTAGGTGGCCAGGCTCGCGGGGTCGACGCCGGCGCTCTCCAGGATGTCCTCGCGGTACCAGAGCAGCCCGGGGTCGAGGTCCCACGGCACGCCGTAGATCTTGCCCTCGACGGTGTTCACCGACAGCTTGTACGCCGACGTCTGCTCCCGGTACGGCGCGATCAGATCGGTCAGGTCGAACAGGTGCTCGGCCTGCCCGCCGATCTTGGCGTCGTCCCAGAAGCTGCCGTCGGGCACGTCGGTGCCGCTGATCAGGGTGTTGGCCAGCTTGGCGTCGATGTCGACGGCCAGATGGTCGACCTTCACCCCGGGGTACGCCTGCCGGAACTTGCCGATGGCCGCGTCGAACACCTTGAACAGGTCCCCCGACCGGTTCCAGATCGTGATCTCGCCCTTGGCCGCGGCCGAGGCCGACGCGGTGGGCCTG
>JABFVJ010000455.1 GCA_013362835.1 Nonomuraea sp.
CCGCTCGGCGCCCCGGCTATCGCGGCCCTCGGCATCTTCCAGTTCCTGTGGGTGTGGAACGACCTGCTGGTCGCGCTGATCTTCTCGGACTCCGGGAGCCAGCCGATCACGGTCGCACTCCAGACGCAGGTACGGCAGTTCGGCAACAACATCGACGTGCTGGCACCCGGTGCGTTCATCTCGATGGTGATCCCGCTGGCCGTCTTCTTCGCGTTCCAGCGGCAGTTCGTGTCCGGCGTCATGGCAGGTGCGGTCAAGTAGCGCTTTGAGCAAGGCAGTTGGAGGGGCGGGCCAGGGCGGTCCGCCCCTTCCGCGTTCCCCCGGATGCCGTAGCCACCGTAACCAAGTCGGCCCATCGGCCGTTCCCGGGCCGAACGCCCGCGCCGACCGATGGATGGCCTCTTGCCCAGGTTCAGTGTCATTGTCCCCGCGTACCAGGTTCAGGCGTACCTGCACGAGTGCCTCGAATCGGTGCTCTCCCAGTCCTGTCCCGATCTGGAACTGATCGTCGTCGACGACTGCTCGCCGGACGCGTGCGGCGCGATCATCGACGAGTTCGCCGCCCGCGACCCGCGCGTCCGCCCCGTCCATCTGCCGGAGAACGTCGGCCTGGGCCGCGCGAGAAACGCCGGCGTGGCGCACGCGAGCGGCGACTACCTGCTGTTCCTCGACAGCGACGACACCCTGACGCCGGACGCGCTGCGCTCGATCGCCGACCGGCTGAAGGAGACCGGCGAGCCGGACGTGCTGGTGTTCGACTACGCGCGCACGTACTGGACGGGCGAGGCGATCCGCAACCAGGCGGCCCTGCAGCTGACCGAGCAGGGCCCGGCGCCGTTCCGGCTGGAGGACCGGCCGGGGCTGCTGCGGCTGCTGATGGTCGCCTGGAACAAGGCCTACCGGCGGGAGTTCGTCGAGCGGGAGGGGTTCGCCTTCCCGCCCGGCGTCTACGAGGACACGCCGTGGACCTACCCGGTGCTGATGACCGCCGACTCGATCGCGACCCTCGACCGGGTCTGCGTGCACTACCGGCAGCGGCGCCAAGGCAGCATCCTGCGCACCACCAGCGAGCGGCACTTCGACGTCTTCGAGCAGTACGAGCGGGTCTTCGCGTATCTCGACGAGCGTCCCCAACTGGCCCAGTGGCGGCCGGTGCTGTTCCGCCGCATGGTGCACCACCTGGCGATCGTGTACTCCCGGCGGGACCGGCTGCCGCGGGGCTCGCGCGCCGACTTCCTGCGCCGGGCCCGCGCCCACTACCGCCGTTACCGCACCCCCGGCGTGCCCGTACCCCTGCGCTGCCGGATCCACCACGTCCTGATCCGCTTCGGCCTGCACCGCACCTACCGCTGTCTGCAGCTGGCCTCGGCCCTGCAGCGCGCCACCGCCCGGTCCACGGGGAAGCTGCTGCGGGGCCTGCGGTCGGCGGCCCTCAGGACCCACTACCGCGTGCAGCGCTGCCTGCCGCTGCGCGCCGACCGCGCCGCGTTCGCCGCCTACGACGGCCGCGGGCACGGCTGCAATCCGGGCGCGCTGGAGACCGCGTTCCGCGAGCTGGCGCCGCACGTCCGCACGGCGTGGATCGCCCGCCGCGAGCACCACCACACGATCCCGCCCGGCCCGCGCCGCCTCGTCCCCGGAACGGCCGCCTACTGGACGGCGCTCGCCCGCTCCCGCTACCTGGTCAGCAACACCGGCTTCGACGACCGCCTGATCAAGCGCCGGGGCCAGGTCCTGATCCAGACCGGGCACGGCACCCCGCTCGGCCACCTCGGCCTCGACCTCCAGGAGCGCCCCGCGGCGGCCCGCGGCCGGAACTTCACGCGCCTGCTGAAGGACGTCGACCGGTGGGACTACGTGCTGTCCGCCAACCGCCACACCACATTGACGAACGAGCGCGTCCACCCCGGCCGCTACACCACGCTGGAGTACGGCTACCCCCGCAACGACGTCTTCCGGACGGCGACCCCGGCGGACGTGGCCCGGCTGCGCGCCTCGCTCGGCATCCCGCGGGGCGCGGTGGCGATCCTGTACGCGCCGACCCACCGCGACTACCGCCGCTCCCAGCGCCACACCCTCGACCTCCAGCGGATCGTGCGCCGCCTCGGCCCGCGCTTCGTCGTCCTGGCCCGCGCCCACCACGCCTACGACGCCCCGCTGACCAGCACCTGCGGCCGGGTCGTCGACGTCTCGGACCACCCGAGCGTGGAGTCGCTGTGCCTGGCGTCGGACGCCCTGGTCACGGACTACTCGTCGCTGATGTTCGACTACGCCAACCTGGACCGGCCGATCGTGGTCCACGCCGACGACTGGGAGGCGTACGACGCGGCCCGCGGCACCTACTTCGACCTGCGGGACTTTCCGCCGGGCGCGGTCGCTCGCGGGGAGGACGAGCTGATCGACATCTTCGCCACCGGCCACTGGCGCGGCTCCCGTTCGGCCCAGCTGCGGGCGGCGTTCCGCGAGCGGTTCTGCGCCTACGACGACGGCCGGGCGGCCGAGCGGGTGGTGCGCCGGGTCGTCCTCGGGGAGTCGGAACTGCCGCCCATCGTGCCGCTCGGCGAGCGCTGTCCGGTGCCGTCGGCGGCGGCGTCGCTGACACACGAGCCGCTCACCACGGTGCCGCTTCCCGCCTCCCCGCACGCCGTCACCGACAGCCTCTGACCACGGTTCTCACCCCGGAGAGTCCGCATGCCCTCCAGCCCGTCGCGGCCGACACCGTCCCGGCCGCCCGCCTGCCGCCCGTCCGGGCGGCCGGGACGCCCGCGCGCCGTGTGAACCACCTTGCGACGCCCGCCCTCGACAGAAAGAGCAGAATGCCCCGCTTCAGCATCGTCGTCCCGTCCCATGGGGTCGCGGGCCGGCTGTCCCTGGCGCTGGACTCCGTCCTCGCCCAGTCGTTCGGCGACTTCGAGCTGATCCCGGTGTGCGACGCACCCGACGCACCGGCGGCGGACGTCGTCGCCGGGTACGCCGAGCGGGACTCCCGGGTGACGCCGGTGCACTCGCCGCCGTCGGCCGGTCTGGCCGGGGCGCGCAACGCCGGTCTGAAGGCGGCGGTCGGCGGCCATGTGCTGTTCCTCGACGGCGACGACGTCCTGGTCCCCGGGGCGTTGGCGGCCCTGGACGCCCGGTTGAGCGCGGTGGGCGACGTCGACGTCCTGTACTTCGAGCACGAGCGCACCCCCTGGTGGGAGGGCGAGCCGACCAACCCGGCGGCGCCCCTGCTCGCCCGGACGCCGGAGGGCGCCTTCTCCCCGGGCCGGGCCCCACAGCTCACGGGCGTGACGCTCCCGGCGTGGAGCGCGGTCTACCGCCGGGCCTTCCTCACCGAGCGGGGTCTCGCCTTCCCCGGGGACCACTTCACCGACATCGGCTTCGGCGGTCTGGTCGCCCTGCGGGCGGAGCGGGTGGCGACCCTGCGCGCGGTCGTCGTCAGGCACCTGCTGCGCCGGCAGGGCAACCGGCTGGGCCTGGCCGGCGAGCACCACGCCGAGTTGCTGGACCAGACCGAGCTGGTGCTGACGCGGGCCGCGGAGCAGGACCTGCCGGCGGAACGGCTGAAGCCGCTGTTCGAGCAGCTCTTCGCCGCCGTGCTGAAGACGGCCGCCCACCCTCTGCGGCTGACGTCCGGACGCCGGGCCTTCTTCCGGCGGGCGAGCGC
>JABFVJ010000395.1 GCA_013362835.1 Nonomuraea sp.
CGGCGGGACACGTTCGTCACCCCGGCGCTGCTGGCCTCGATCGGCCAGTGGGCGGACCGGCTCTGGCACCGGACGATCGAGGCCGGGCACTGGGCCCAGCGCAGCCGTCCTGGGACGATCGCCGGGATGATCGCGGAGTTCGTCCTGTACGTGGAGGGCGGGCCCGCGAGCAGGGGGCTGCGGCGGGCGCGGGCGGGGGAGCGGCGCGGGGCGTTCGGCGATCGGCTGGTGGTGGTGACGGGCGCGGGGTCGGGCATCGGGCTGGCGACCGCGCGGGCGTTCGCGGCGCACGGGGCCGAGGTGGTGTGCGCGGACCTCGACGCGGGGTCGGCCGCGCGGGCGGCCGACGCGATCGTGAAGGATCTCGGGGGTACGGCCTGGGCCGTGCGGGTCGACGTCGCGGATATCGATCAGATGGAAGATTTTTCGCGAAATATCATCTCTCAATATGGCGTGCCGGACATTGTGGTGAACAATGCGGGGATCGCGGTCGCCGGACCTTTTCTCGAACATACCGTCGGCGACTGGCGCAGGACCATCGACGTCAATCTGTGGGGCGTCATCCACGGTTGCCGGCTGTTCGGCGCGGCCATGGCCGAACGCGGCGAAGGCGGCCACATCGTGAACGTCGCCTCGCTCGCCGCCTTCGCGCCCTCCCGGCTCCTGCCTGCGTATTCGACCTCGAAGGCGGCCGTGAAGATGCTCAGCGACTGCCTGCGCGCCGAGCTCGCCGGGCACGGGATCGGGGTCAGTGCGATCTGTCCGGGCTTCGTGTCCACGCCGATCGCGCGCAACGCCACGTACGTACGGGCTGAGCTGCGCGAACCGGCCGAACACGGGCTCGCGCGGCGCGGTTACCCGCCCGAACGCGTGGCCGCGCACATTCTGCGCGCCGTGCACCGGAATCAGGCCGTCGTGCCCGTCAACCTCGAAGGGAAAATCGGATATGCCCTGTCGAGGATTTCGCCGCGGGCGATGCGCGGGCTGGCCCGGCTGAGCGGAAGTCTGAGAAATCCGCAAATTAGTAGGTAACGATCGCGCAGACGAGAGAAGATGAATCCGTGTCCTCCCCGCAAATGGATGACGACTGCGTCCACCCCAAAGCTCTCAGGCGGCAGCCCGCGCAACGCCGCAGCGCCCGGCGCGTCGAACGCATGCTCGACGCCTGCGCCGAGCTGCTCGACGAGACCGGCTACGAGGCCCTGTCCACCACGCGCATCGCCGATCGGGCGGGCGTCGCGATCGGATCGGTCTACCAGTTCTTCCCCGACAAGCGGGCCATCACGCAGGAGCTCACCCGGCGCAACGTCGAGCAGTTCGTCGCGCGGGTGGGCCGCAGGTTCATGGAGGAGGAGTACCGCGGCTGGTGGGAGGCCGTCGACGCGATCATCGACGAGTACGTCGACATGCACCGCACCGTCCCCGGCTTCAAGAGCCTGCACTTCGGCGACGTCGTCGACCTCAACCTGCTCGACTCCGACTCCGAGAACAACACGGTGATCGCGGGCCGGCTGCGCGGGCTGCTGC
Source organism: Nonomuraea sp. (assembly GCA_013362835.1). Next base: position 1,528 of record JABFVJ010000395.1, read on the forward strand.
TGAAGGAGTTCGGGCTGGCCGACAGCGAGACGCTCGACCTCGCCGTGCTGGTCGCCGTCGAGTCGGGTGACGCGGTGCTCAAGCTGGCCTTCCGCCGCGATCCCGCGGGCGCGCCCGAGATCATCGACGCGGCCAAGCACCTGGTGCGGGGGTTCCTGTCGCGCCAGCTCAAGTCGTGGTCGCCGTACGTACTGACCGAGGGTGACATGGGACGCTGACCGAGATCTGGGCATGACAGCGGTGAGCGATCCCCAGCTCACCGAGAGTCACCCGTTCCGGAAGGTGAAGATGTACGATCTTCCCCCGTCCGCCTTCGTCCGCAGTGCCCCCTGCGACCCCCGCCGTGGCCGCGTCCCCACCTACGTGACGTTCGGCCTCGCCATGGCCGTGGGCGCGAGCGGGATCATCGGCTACTCGGCCGGTTACGCCTCCGACACGGGCCGGGCGTCGGGACCGCCGTCGGCCGTGGCCCCCGTCGTCGCCTGCCGGGCCGCCTCGCCGGGGCCCACCACGTTCGAGACGTTCCTCCACGTCGTCTACGCGCAGGCGTTCGGGCGGCTCATGGGGTAGCGGCGGGCCGGTCGGCCGCCTCGATCCGCTGCAGGAGGCGGGCCTCCATCTCGCGGTGCCGGCGCCGCATGGCCTGCCGGTCCTCCAGCGCCGTGGCGGGCACCTGCTGGATGCGGGGCGTCACCGGCGTACGCAGGCACGGCGCCGGGTACGAGACCGGCCGCGCGTCCCTGGCCTCCCTGACGTCGAGCCGCGCCTCCAGCGCGTGCAGGTTGCGCTCCGCCGATTCGATGGCCTCCAGACGGGCCGACAGATACCCGGCCACGCCGGGCACGAGCGCCGACAGGACGACAGCACACGCCAGCGCGAAGGTCATCTGCTTGGACAAGCCCATTACAGCCCCCTACGCTCGCGGGACGCAAAGCACGGGGTATATGCCCGATGAGCTGCACGGACACGCGCAGCGTGACCAGCCTTGAACGAGACGTTGCCGAAGAAGTGTGTGACCGGCCCTGCGCATTGACCGGGCAAAGGCCCGGACGGCTCGGTAGTCTCGCGGTGTGGCGCATGTGACCCGTGAGCACCTTGATCGTCTGCTTGAGCAGGCCCTGCTGGCCGACGACCACAGTTCCTTGGCCAGTCGGCTGTACGACGTCGCGCTCGCCTATTCGTCGGGCGACGTCTCCAGGGCGTCCATCCTGGTCCTCGCCGCCGAGGAGTGGCGAGCGGCGGGCCAGCCCGCGCGCGCGATGGAGTGTTTCCAGCGCGCCGTCGACGACGGCGGTGACGCCGGCTTCGACGCGCGTGCCGGCATCGCCGACACCCTCTTCGAGCTCGACCGGCCCGACGAGGCCAGGGAGCTCATCGAGACCATCCGCGCGGAGGGCGGCGTCTCCACCACGACCGCCCACACCATCGCGGAGACGCTGGTCGCCTACGGCGATCTGCGTGGCGGTCTCGAATGGGCCACCCAGGCCGTGCTGGGCTGCGACGAGAACGACCCCGAGCAGGGAGCGCTGCTGCGCACGCGCTACCGGATCAGGGTCGACCTGGGCCTGCCCGAAGACGAGCTCGACGAGCTCGTCTCCTAGACGCGGGCCCGCACCTCCGGCCCCGGGGACGGGGCCGGACTCCCGCATGCCCCAAGGACCAGGCTCGCAGCGCTGACAGCCCTGAAGCCGGGCGCCGGAGGGGTCGCGGCGGTGCGCGACCGTGACCCCTCCGACGGTGGGAAGCCGGGCGCGGCAGGCACGACCCGCGCCCGGACTCGACGGCTCAACAGACCGGCCCCCGAGGCGGCCCGCCGAGCCCGTCTCGGCTCAGGAGTGGCTCACGCGGCGATCCGCCGAGGCCAGTGCAGGAGCTCGCGGCGGTCGGTGGCTCAGTTCAGGGCCAGGCCGCGCAGGAGGCCGCCGAAGCCGTCGATCGCCGGGTGGCCGCCCGGCAGCAGCGAGGCGTCCTCGACGCTCTCCACCGCCTGCGGCAGCAGGTTCGCGATGACCTCGCTGCCGATCTCGTTCACCGGCTTCTGAACGTCGGTCGGCGGCCGCACGGCGCGGCTCGCCACCCTGTCCGGGGACGACTTCTGCCCGAGCGACATCTCGGCCGGCAGCCGCGCGGCGACGGGCGTCTGCGGCAGCGCCGGGAGCGCGGGCAGCGCGGGCACCTCGACCATCGTCGACAGGTCCTGCATCCCGCCCGGCCCCACGGGGAACGCAGCGGGCGACCCGTGCGACACCGAGGGCATGCCCCACGACGCCCCGATCCCGCCGAGGTCGGCGAACGGCCCCATGGCCGACCGGGCGGCCGCGAGACCGGTCAGGCCCAGCTCCCTGGCCATCTCCCCGGCGGCCATGGCCAGCTTGTTGGCCTCCTCGGTGACGACCCGCCGGCCGCCCGTCTCGCCCTCGTTCAGCCGGACCCGGGTGCGCCCGTCGCAGTACGACGCGAGCGAGTCGGGCGACAGCAGGCCCTTCTCCTTCGTCCGGCAGGTGTCGGCCGTCGAGGGCCCGGCGGCCAGCCAGGTGACGCCCGCGGTCAGAGCGGCCACCGCGAGGATTCTTCGGATCTTCTGAGATGACACCGCACGTCCCCCTGATCGGATTCGGTGATCTGACGAACGCCGAACGTAGTCACCCGTTCCGCCGAGGACGTGCGGCTTGTCCGAAGGGTGGGGCGAACCTTACCCCGGGCACCGGGGGATGACCCCGCCATGACATGCCGAAGCCCGGAGATCTGCGGGGGATCTCCGGGCTCCTGTGGACGGTCAGCCGCGCTGGACGACCAGCTCGTCGTCGCCGAGCTCCACCCTGACCTTGTCGCCGTCGACGACCTCGCCGGACAGCACGGCCTTGGCCAGCTTGTCGCCGATCGCCGACTGGACGAGGCGGCGCAGCGGGCGGGCGCCGTACAGGGGGTCGTAGCCGGTCAGGGCCAGCCATTCGCGGGCGGCCGGGGTGACCTCCAGCGTCAGCCTGCGGTCGGCCAGGCGCTGGGCCAGGCGTTCGACCTGGAGGTCGACGATCTGGGCCAGCTCCTCGGAGCCGAGCGCGTCGAAGAGGATCACGTCGTCGAGCCGGTTCAGGAACTCCGGCTTGAACGAGGCGCGCACCGCGCCCATGACGGCCTCGCGCTTGGCGCCGTTCTCCAGCTTCGGGTCGACGAGGAACTGCGAGCCGAGGTTGGAGGTCAGGATCAGGATCGTGTTGCGGAAGTCGACCGTGCGGCCCTGGCCGTCGGTGAGCCGTCCGTCGTCGAGCACCTGGAGGAGGATGTCGAACACCTCGGGGTGCGCCTTCTCCACCTCGTCCAGCAGCACCACCGTGTACGGCCGCCGCCTGACGGCCTCGGTGAGCTGGCCGCCCTCCTCGTAGCCGACGTAGCCGGGAGGCGCGCCGACGAGCCGCGCCACGCTGTGCTTCTCGGAGTACTCGCTCATGTCGATGCGGGTCATCGCCCGCTCGTCGTCGAACAGGAACTCCGCGAGCGCCTTGGCCAGCTCGGTCTTGCCCACACCGGTGGGCCCGAGGAACAGGAACGAGCCCGTGGGACGGTCGGGGTCGGCGATGCCGGCCCGGCTGCGGCGTACGGCGTCGGACACCGCCTGTACGGCCCGCTGCTGGCCGATCAGGCGCCGGCCCAGGTCACCCTCCATCCGCAGGAGTTTGGCCGTCTCGGCCTCCAGCAGGCGCCCGGCGGGGATGCCCGTCCAGGAGGAGATGACCTCGGCGATGTCGTCGGCGCCGACCTCCTCCTTGACCATGGCGTTCTCCGGCGGCGCGGCCTCGGAGGCGGCCTGGAGCGCCTGCTCCAGCCTCGGCACCTCGGCGTACATGAGCCGGGAGGCGGCCTCGAAGTCGCCGTCGCGCTGGGCGCGTTCGGCGGCGCCGCGCGCCTCGTCGAGCTGCTTCTTCAGCTCGCCGACCTTGTTGAGCCCGGCCTTCTCGTGCTCCCAGCGGCCGACGAGGGCGTTGAGCTCCTCCTGGCGGTCGGCCAGCTCCTTGCGCAGCCGGTCGAGCCGCTGGACCGACGCCTCGTCGGTCTCCTTCGACAGGGCCAGCTCCTCCATCTTCATGCGGTCGACGTTCCGCTGGAGCTGGTCGATCTCCACGGGACGGGAGTCGATCTCCATGCGCAGCCGCGAGGCGGCCTCGTCGACCAGGTCGATGGCCTTGTCGGGGAGGAAGCGGTTGGTGATGTAGCGGTCGGACAGGGCGGCCGCGGCGACCAGGGCGCCGTCGGCGATCTGCACCTGGTGGTGGGCCTCGTAGCGGCCCTTGAGCCCGCGCAGGATCGCGATCGTGTCCTCGACCGTGGGCTCGCCCACGTAGACCTGCTGGAAACGCCGCTCCAGCGCCGGGTCCTTCTCGATGCGCTCGCGGTACTCGTCGAGCGTGGTCGCGCCGATCATGCGCAGCTCGCCGCGGGCCAGCATGGGCTTGAGCATGTTGCCGGCGTCCATCGCGCCCTCGGCGGCCCCCGCGCCGACGACGGTGTGCAGCTCGTCGATGAACGTCACGATCTGCCCGTTGCTCTCCTTGATCTCGGAGAGCACGGCCTTGAGCCGCTCCTCGAACTCGCCGCGGTACTTCGCGCCGGCCACCATCGCGCCCAGGTCGAGCGAGATCAGCCGCTTGTTGCGCAGCGACTCGGGCACGTCGCCGGCCACGATGCGCTGGGCCAGGCCCTCGACGACGGCGGTCTTGCCGACGCCGGGCTCGCCGATCAGCACCGGATTGTTCTTGGTACGGCGGCTGAGCACCTGGACCACGCGCCGGATCTCCGAGTCGCGGCCGATCACCGGGTCGAGCTTGCCGCCCCTGGCGTGCTCGGTCAGGTCGACGCCGTACTTCTCCAGCGCCTGGTAGGTGTCCTCAGGGGTCTCGCTGGTGACGCGGGCGTGGCCGCGTACTTTCTCGAAGGCGTCGAGCAGTGCCTGCGGGGTCGCGCCCTGCGACTTGAGCAGCTCGGCCATCGGGCCGCCGTCGGCCGCGAGGCCGACGAGCAGGTGCTCGGTCGAGACGTAGAGGTCTTCGAGCCGGCTCGCGTGCTGGGCGGCGGTGTTCATGACGGTGAGGAGCTGACGGGAGCTCGACGGCGCGCCCACGGTGGCGCCCTGGGCCTTCGGCAGCGCGGCGAGCTGTTCCTCGACGCGCGCCCGCAGCGTGCGCCAGTCGGCGCCGACCGCTTCGAGCAGCGGCACGGCCGTGCCGCCCGTCTGGGAGAGCAGCGTGGTCAGCAGGTGGGCGGGAGCGATCTCCGGGTTGCCCTCCGCGGCGGCACGCCGCATGGCCCCCGAGAGAGCTTCCTGGCTCTTCTGGGTGAGCTTGTAGTCCATGACGTTCTAGGCCCCCGGTGGCAGCTCGTAGCGGATCAGCGCCCTGACCATCCGCATCTCGGCGCGCAGGCGGTGAACCTCCTCACGCAGCCGCAGAGCTTCGTTCTCGAGCTCGAGGATCCGCTTGATGCCCGCGAGGTTGATGCCCTCCTCCTGGGAGAGGCGCTGCACCTCGCGGAGCTGGATGATGTCTCTTGTGGAGTAGAGGCGGCCGCGTCCGGCCGTCCGGCCCGGGCTGACCAGGCCGAGACGGTCGTACTGGCGCAGCGTCTGCGGGTGGAGCCCGGAGAGCTGCGCGGCCACCGAGATCACATAAACAGGTGTGTCGTCGGACAGGTCGAAGTAGTTGGCGTCCATCGGCTCACTCGCTTCTGGCTCGCTGAATGAGATCAGCGCGCGGGTCGTCGCCCGCGGTCGCGGTGTTGAACTCGGTGAGGAGCTCGCGCGACTTGTCGTCGAGCGTCTTCGGCACGACCACCTCGACGCTGGCGAGCAGGTCACCCTTGGTGCCGTCCTTGCGCGTGACGCCCCTGCCCCGCACGCGGAACGTGCGGCCGTTGGGGGTGCCCGCCGGGATGCGCAGCGTCACCGGCAATCCCTTGAGGATCGGCACCTTGATCTCGGCGCCCAGCGCGGCCTCCGTGAACGTCACGGGAACCGTGATCGTGAGGTTGTCGCCCGCCCTGCCGAACACGGGGTGCGGCTTGACGTGCGTCTGGATGTAGAGGTCGCCGGCGGGGCCGCCGTTTTCGCCCGGCGCTCCCTTGGCCTTGAGCTTGACCCGCTGCCCGTCGGCCACGCCGGCGGGGATCCTGGCCTGGATCGTACGGGTGCTCTTGGCGCGGCCGCTGCCCTCGCACACGGGGCAGGGGTCGTCGACGATGAGACCGCGGCCCTTGCAGTCGCGGCACGGCTCGGAGAAGGCGAAGTTGCCCAGGTTGCGGCTGGCCGCGCCGGTGCCCTCGCAGGTGGGGCAGACCCTGGGGGTCGTGCCCGCCTTGGCGCCGGTGCCGCTGCACGCGGTGCAGGCGGCCGAGCTGGTCAGCCTGAGCGACACCGTGGTGCCCTCGACGGCCTCGGTGAACGAGAGCGTGACCTCGGACTCGACGTCCTGGCCTCGGCGCGGCCTGGACGCGCTCGTGGTGCGGGTCGAGCCCCCGGCCCCGCCCCGGTTGAACAGCCCGCCGAACAGGTCGCCGAGCCGCTCTCCCGCGCCACCGCCCTGCTGGCCGGCCGTGCCGCCGAACAGGTCGCCGAAGTCGAACGGGAAGCCGCCACCACCGGGGCGCTGACCGCCCACCCCGGACCCGAACAGCGTGCGCGCCTCGTCGTACTCCTTGCGGCGCTTGCTGTCGGACAGGACGTCGTAAGCCTCGGAGACCTCCTTGAACTTGGTCTCCTTGGTCACGTCACCCTGGTTGGTGTCCGGGTGGTACTGCCTGGCCAGCTTCCTGTACGCCTTTTTGATCTCGTCGGCGGTGGCGGTCTTGGGCACACCAAGGACGGCGTAGTAGTCCTTTTCCAGGTAGTCCTTGGTGCTCATCTACGGCCCTTCGCCTTCTCGGTCAGTTTGCTTCGTCGTCATCGGACGCGGGAGGGGCGTCCTCGGGCTCGGCCACGGCCACCCGCGCCGGGCGCAGCACCCGGTCACCCATCCGGTATCCAGGCTGCAACACCTCGACCGCGGTCGGCTCGGTCACGTCGGGCGAATAGCTGTGCATGAGAGCCTCGTGGACCATCGGGTCGAACGGGTCGCCCTTCTGGCCGTACGCGCTGAGGCCCAGCTTGGTCAGCGCGGCCTCCAGCGACTCCGCCACCTTCGCGAAGCCGCCGGTGAGCTCGCCGTGGTCGCGGGCCCTGCCGATGTCGTCGAGCACGGGCAGCAGCTCGGTCAGCGCGCCGGCGACGGCCTGCTCACGCACCGCGATGCGGTCGCGCTCGACCCTTCTGCGGTAGTTCGTGTACTCCGCCTGGAGACGCTGCAGGTCGGAGGTCCGCTCGGCGAGCTGGGCCGCCAGCTCGCCGTCGTGGGCCGCCGTCGCGGTCGTCTGCTCCGCGGGGGCCTCGGGCTGCTCGCCCGAGGTCTCACGAACCTCGCCCGTGTCCGGGTCGATCTTGCGGTTGTCGCGGATCACCGGCTCCTCATGCCCGTTGTCACGCGCCGGCATCACTGGTCCTTCTTCGGCTGGTCTTCGTCGACGATCTCGGCCTCGACCACGTCGTCGTCGGCCTTGGCGCCCTCGCCGGCCGAGGCGTCCTGCGGAGCGCCCTCGCCGCCGGCCTGCTGGCCCTGGCTCTGGGCGTAGATCGCCGAACCCATCTTCTGGCTGACCGTGGCGAGCTTCTCCGCCGAGGTGCGGATGACGTCGGTGTCGGTGCCCTCAAGAGCCTTCTTCAGCTCGGCCAGGGCGTCGTTGACCTCGGTCTTGATGTCGCCGGGGACCTTGTCGTCGTTCTCGCGGAGGAACTTCTCCGTCTGGTAGGCCAGACCGTCCGCGTTGTTGCGGACCTCGGCCTCCTCGCGGCGCTTCTTGTCGTCCTCGGCGTACGACTCCGCCTCGCGCATCATGCGCTCGATGTCGTCCTTCGGCAGCGCGGAGCCGCCGGTGATCGTCATCGTCTGCTCCTTGCCCGTGCCCAGGTCCTTGGCGGAGACGTTGACGATGCCGTTGGCGTCGATGTCGAAGGTGACCTCGATCTGCGGGATGCCGCGCGGCGCCGGCGCGATGCCGGTCAGCTCGAAGGTGGCCAGCTTCTTGTTGTACGAGGCGATCTCGCGCTCGCCCTGGTAGACCTGGATCTGCACCGACGGCTGGTTGTCCTCGGCCGTGGTGAAGACCTCCGAGCGCTTGGTCGGGATCGTCGTGTTGCGCTCGATGATCTTGGTGAAGATGCCGCCCTTGGTCTCGATGCCCAGCGACAGCGGGGTCACGTCGAGCAGCAGGACGTCCTTGACCTCACCCTTGAGCACGCCGGCCTGCAGGGCGGCGCCGATGGCGACGACCTCGTCCGGGTTGACGCCCTTGTTGGGCTCCTTGCCGCCGGTCAGCTCCCTGACCAGCTCGGTCACGGCGGGCATCCGGGTCGAGCCGCCGACGAGCACCACGTGGGCGATGTCGGAGACCTTGATGCCGGCGTCCTTGATGACCTGGTGGAACGGGCCCTTGGTCCGCTCGAGCAGGTCGGCCGTCAGGCGCTGGAACTCGGCCCTGGTCAGCTTCTCGTCGAGGTGCAGGGGGCCCTCGGAGGAAGCGGTGATGTAGGGCAGGTTGATGTTGGTCTCGGCCTGGCTGGACAGCTCGATCTTGGCCTTCTCCGCGGCCTCACGCAGGCGCTGGAGGGCCATCTTGTCCTTGGCGAGGTCGACGCCGTGGGCGTTCTGGAAACGCTTGACGAGCTCGTCGACGACGCGCTGGTCCCAGTCGTCGCCGCCCAGGTGGTTGTCACCGGAGGTGGCCTTGACCTCGACGAAGCCGTGACCGTCCTCCTGGCCGACGTCGAGGAGCGACACGTCGAAGGTGCCGCCGCCGAGGTCGAAGACCAGGATCGTCTGGTCCTGCTCCTTGTCGAGCCCGTAGGCGAGGGCCGCGGCGGTCGGCTCGTTGATGATGCGGAGCACGTTGAGGCCCGCGACCGTGCCGGCCTCCTTGGTGGCCTGGCGCTGGGCGTCGTTGAAGTAGGCCGGGACGGTGACCACCGCGTCGGTGATCTTCTCGCCCAGATAGGCCTCGGCGTCCTGCTTGAGCTTCTGCAGCACGAAGGCGCTGATCTGCTGGGGCGAGAACTTCTTGCCGTCGATCTCCTGGGACCAGTTGGTGCCCATCTCGCGCTTGACCGAGCGGATCGTCCGGTCCACGTTGGTGACGGCCTGCCGCTTGGCGACCTCGCCGACCAGGACCTCGCCGTTCTTCGCGAAGGCGACCACGGACGGCGTGGTCCGCGAGCCCTGCGCGTTGGCGATGACGGTGGGCTCACCGCCCTCGAGGATCGAGACGACGGAGTTGGTCGTCCCAAGGTCGATACCTACCGCACGTGCCATGAGTACGTCCTTGTAGTCAAAGTTGAGTCCGTTGGACTCAAGCTACGGATGCGTGTCGTCTTTGTCAAACGACTTGAGCCTACTCGACTCAACCCCTCTGAGTGTGCACGCATTCCCGGTAAACGGGGACGGACGCCCCAGGGTTCCCCGGGCACGCCGAGGACCGGCCCCCGCGCCGGGCGGCCGGTCCTCGTGGGCGGGCTACGGCTTGCCGCCGTCGACGAGTTTGCGCTTGCCGACCGCGTGCTTGAGCTTGACGGTCGTCGTCTTCTCGACGGCGATCATGATGCAGGAGACGTTCTTCGCCTTCGGGGACGTGCCCTCGTACAGGGTGACGGTGACCTTCTTGGCGGTCTCCTTGACCTTGACCTTGTGCAGGACGGTGCACGGCGCCACGCCCGACCACCAGGTGAGCTTGACCTTCTTGCCGTGCGAGACGGGCGTGGCCTTGGTCCAGCGGACCTTGTGCACGTTGATGGCGTCGCCCGTGGGCTTGACCGGCTCGGGGCTCTTCGTCGGGGCCGTGGTGACGGGTGTGACCGTGTGCTCCACGGGCGCGGACGGGGCCCGCCCGGCGGTCGGCGATGGCGGCGATGTGGCACAACTCGTCGCGAGCACCAGACATCCGGCCAGAAGAGTCGCTGTCGTCATTGTGCGCATATCTATAGGACGAAAAGGGCAGGTCCGCGGTTCAGCGCTATACCCAGGAAGTGGGCGGTTAGTGTGGTTCACGTGCTCCGTCAGGCAATGCTCGCGATCTCCAAGAGCGAACGCGCCGAGCGCGTCGTCACCACGTCGCCGCTGACCAAAGACGTGGTCAGGCGCTACGTCGCCGACGACGTCGGCGCCGTGATCCGCGAGCTGAGCCACTACGGCCTGCTCGTGACCGTCGACCACCTCGGCGAGGAGGTGACCGACCGGACGCAGGCCGAGGCCGCCGTGCGCGAGTACCTGTCGCTGCTCGACCGGCTGCCTCCCGGCGGCGACGCCTCGGTCAAGCTGACGGCGCTCGGGCTGCGGCTGTCGGAGCAGCTGGCGCTCGACAACGCGGCCACGATCTGCGAGGCGGCCGCCGTACGCGGGCTCACGGTGACGCTCGACGCCGAGGAGCACGACACGATCGGCGGCCTGCACTTCGTCCACGCCACGCTGCGCAAGGAACATCCCGACGTCGGGGTCGTGGTCCAGGCGTACCTGCCGGACGCCCTCGAACGGTGCGAGAAGCTGGCCGGCGCCCGCGTACGGCTGTGCAAGGGCGCGTACACCGCCCCCGGCGCGTACACCAGGCCCGCCGACATCGACCGGTCGTTCGTCCGCTGCCTCAGGATCCTCATGGCCGGCACCGGCCACCCCATGATCGCCACGCACGACCCGAGGCTGATCCAGATCGCCTCCACCCTGGCCGTGCTCGACGGCCGCGACGTCAACGGCTTCGAGTACCAGATGTTGTACGGCGTACGCCCCAACGAGCAGCGCCGCCTGGCCGAGCTCGGCGGCCAGGTGCGCGTGTACGTCCCCTACGGCGCCGACTGGTACGCCTACCTCATGCGCCGCCTCGCGGAACGCCCGCGCAACCTGGCCTTCTTCCTCAGATCGCTGCTGTCGAGAGGCTAGTAGGCTGGGGCGTCCACCCCCTTCGAGAGGCCGACATGATCGCGATTCTGGGCACCGGCAAGATGGGCGAGGCCCTGCTGTCCGGGCTGTTGCGCGCCGGGTTCAAGCCCGGCGACATCATGGCCACCACGCGCAGGCCCGAGCGGGCCCAGGCGTTGCGCGAGACCTACGGCGTGCGCACGGTCGGCAACGCCGAGGCGGCCAAGGCGGCCGACACCCTGATCCTGGCGGTCAAGCCCCAGGACATGGCCACGCTGCTGGCCGAGATCGCCCCCTACGTCCCGGCCGACCGCCTGGTGATCACGGCGGCGGCCGGCATCACGACGGCGTTCGTGGAGCAGCGGCTCGGCGTCGAGGTGCCCGTGGTCAGGGTGATGTCCAACACGCCGATCAGGTTCGACGAGGCGATGAGCGTGATCTCGGCGGGCGCCCACGCGGGCGAGGAGCACCTGAAGCTCACCGAGGGCCTGCTCAAGCCGGTGGGCAAGGTCCTGCGCATCCCCGAGTCCCAGCAGGACGCCGCGACCGCGCTCTCCGGCAGCGGTCCCGCCTACTTCTTCTACCTGGTCGAGGCCATGGTCGACGCGGGCATCCTGCTCGGCATGCCGCGGGCCGCCGCGCTCGACATGGTCACCCAGTCGATCGTCGGCGCGGCCGTGATGCTGCGCGACTCGGGCGAGCACCCGGTGATCCTGCGCGAGGCCGTCACCTCGCCGGGCGGCACCACGATCGCGGCCATCGCCGAGCTGGAGCGCCACAGCGTGCGCGCGGCCTTCCTGGCCGCCATCGAGGCCGCCCGCGACCGCGGCCGCGAGCTCGCCTCGGGCTGATCGCCGACCCGGATCACCGTGCTCCTACGATGGGCCGTGTGACGATCCGTCGTGGCATTCCCCCGCTGCTCGTCCTCTTAGCCCTGACCGGCTGCACGTCGGAGGAGCCGGCGAACATCCAGCTCGGCGACGTCAGGCGTGCCCCGGTCACCGAGGTCGTCGAGGCCCCCGCCACGATCGGCGCGCGGGCCACGGCGACGCTGCGCTCGCCGGCCCAGGGCACGATCGCCAAGCTCTACGTACGCGACGGCGACCACGTGCGCAAGGGACAGCTCCTCGCCAGGATCAGCTCGCCCCAGGCCGAGGACCAGCTCGAACAGGCCCGCAAGGCCACCAGGACCGTACGCCCCGCGAGCCTCACCCCCAGCGTCCGCCTCCCCTCGCTCGACACCAGGTCGCTCGACCGCCAGGTGGCCGCCCACTTCGCCAAGGCGCGCAAGGAGGCCAGGAAGGTCAAGGACACCCGGGTACGCAGGCAGCTGCTCGGCGCGGTCGACCTGGCCGAGGCCCAGCACAAGGCGCAGACCAGGGCGCTCTCCTCGATCACCGCCCAGCTCAACCGTTCGATCAGCGGCGCGTTGTCCGGCATGACGAGCGGGCTGTCCGCCTCCATGGCCTCGCTCCAGGCCGCCTCGCAGACCCAGGCCAGGGCCGCGGTCAAGGCGGCCGAGAGCACGGTCGACTCCCTCACGATCAAGGCGCCGTTCGGCGGCGTGGTCACGCTGGGACGCGCGTCAGGGGGCGGCGGCACAGGCGGGCTCGGCGGCCTCCTCGGCCAGCTGCCCGCCGGGATCCCCTCGACGCCCACGACGGGGGCCGGTGGGCCGGTCGCGAAGGGTGTGCCGGTCTCGGCGGGCGACTCCGTCGTCACCGTCACCGACGTCTCCGAGCTCACCCTGTCCGCCGACGTGGACGAAACTGACGTGCTGCTGGTCGAGAAGGGCACCAAGGCCGCCGTCGAGCTGGACGCGGTGCCGGGGGCGACGTACAGGGCCGAGGTGACCGGTGTGGGCGTCACGCCCATGGAGGGCACCACGGGTGGCGTCAGCTATCCCGTACGCCTCACGCTCGGTCCTGGGGCCTTCGACGACGGTTCCAGGGCGCCCACCCCCAAACCGGGCATGAGCGCGGTGACCAGGCTGACCGTGCGCGAGTCGCCCGACGCCGTCGCGGCCCCCGCCGCCGCCATCGTCACCAGCGGGCGCGACAGCGTGGTCTGGGTGGTCAGGAACGGTGTCGCCGAACGCCGTACGGTCAAGCTCGGCGCCCAGGGCGACGCGGTGGTGGAGGTGCTGAGCGGCCTGTCCGTCGGCGACCGCATCGTCGTCAAGGGCGCCGACGCCGTACGCCAGGGCCAGCGGCTCCCATGACCCCCGCCATCGAGGCCGTGGACGTCGTCAGGCGCTACCAGCTCGACGGCGTGGCCGTGGAGGCGCTGCGCGGCGTGTCGCTGCGCGTCGAGCGCGGCGAGTTCGCCGCCGTCGTCGGCCCTTCGGGGTCGGGCAAGTCCACGCTCATGCACCTGCTGGGCTGTCTCGACCGGCCCACGTCCGGCGTGCTCAGGGTGGGCGGGGTGGAGGTGTCGCGGCTGTCCGACACCGAGCTCGCCGAGCTGCGCAACAGGACGATCGGGTTCGTCTTCCAGTCCTTCCACCTCATGGGCCGCACCTCGGCGCTGGACAACGTGGCGCTGCCGCTCGTCTACCGAGGGGCCGGCCGGGCCGAGCGGCGCGCGCGGGCCGCCGCCGCCCTGGAGTCCGTGGGCCTGGGCCACCGCATGGAGCACCGGCCGTCGCAGATGTCCGGGGGCGAGCAGCAGCGGGTGGCCATCGCGCGGGCGCTGGTCGGCGAGCCCGAGGTGCTGCTCGCCGACGAGCCGACCGGCAACCTCGACAGCCGCAACGGGGCCGAGATCATGGCCATCCTCGACCGGCTCAACGAGGAGAGCGGCGTCGCCGTCGTCCTGGTCACGCACGAGCCCGAGATCGCCGCCCACGCCCGCCGCCAGATCCACGTACGCGACGGCCTGATCGAGCTGGACACGGC
>JABFVJ010000161.1 GCA_013362835.1 Nonomuraea sp.
CCAAGGCCCGCGGGCCGTTCGGCTGCGACTGGTTCTCGGTCCTCGCCGACGGCGGGCGGCCCGTGCGGGCTCCCGTCGTGGAGCAGGCGGGGCTGCGTCCTCTGTACGCCGAGTTCCGCGACTGGGCGCGGGCCGTCGGCCTGCCGTGGCTGGCCAACCGGGCTCAACCGGACTACCCGGAGCCGCCCGCCACCACCCTCCCGGCGGCCTCGCGCGCCCCCGTCGTGGACGGCGCCCGCTCCCCCGGCGAGTACGCCGGCCCCCGCCTGCGCCTCGCGCACTGGGAAGGCGAACGTTGCCGCACCACGGCCGACTGCGCCGCCACAGCGCGGTTCGCCCGCCACGGCGACGACCTCTACGTCCTCGTCGAGGTCACCGACGACGCCCGGGGCGCGGCGCTGCGGGAGTGCGAGCGGCACTGGCGTACCGACGCGGTGGAGGTCGCCCTCGATCCGCGTGGCGACGCCGACGACACCTCCACCACGTTCAAGCTCGGCGTCCTGCCCTTCACCTCGGCCGGCGGGCCCTGCGCGGCCCGTGACGCCGACGCCCGCCAGGGGCCGGCCCCGCGCGTACGGGTCGCCTCGGCGCTCCGCCGCGGCGGCTACACCGTCGAGGTGAGGATCCCGTTCGCGCTGCTGCCCGGCCGGCCCGTCGCGCTGAGGGCGAACATCCTGGTCTACGACTCCGACACCCGGGACAGGACCGGGCAGACCCGCCTCGCCTGGTCGGCGTTCGGCAGCGCGCAGGCCGATCCGTACGTGTGGGGCCGCGTCGGGCGGGGTTAGGGTGGCGGCATGGCACGATCACTGGTGATCAAGGTGACCGCCGGGGCCGACGCTCCCGAGCGGTGCAACCAGGCATTCACGGTCGCGGTCGCGGCGCTCGCGAGCGGCGTGCCCGTCTCCCTCTGGCTGACCGGCGAGTCGTCCTGGTTCGCCCTGCCGGGCCGGGCCAAGGAGTTCAGCCTGCCCCACGCCGCGCCGCTCGCCGACCTGCTCGACGCCGTCCTCGCCGGCGGCCGCGTGACGCTCTGCACGCAGTGCGCCGCCCGCAGGAGCATCACGGTCGACGACGTGATCGAGGGCGTGCGCATCGCCGGGGCCCCCGCGTTCGTCGAGGAAGCGGTCAGTGAGGGCGCCCAGGCGCTTGTCTACTAGCCGGCCGGCGACCACTCGCGCCGGTCAGCGACTTTCGCGTGGTCAGCCCCTGTCGGTGGCCTTCGCGCGGTCAGCTCCTGTCGGTGGCCTTGGCGTGGTCAGCCGGGCAGGACCGTGGTGAGGCGTTCCTGGCGGAGGGCCTCGTAGCGGGAGTCGTCGAGCGGGGCGAGGTCGCCCACGCGCCACGACAACAGCAGGTCGGCCAGCGCGGGGTTGCGGGCCAGCGCGGGGCCGTGCAGGTAGGTGCCCACCACGTGGCCCGCGTAGCAGCCCTCGAACCCGTCGCCGTTGCCGACGCCCGCGAGCGTCTTCGACAGCGCCCTGACGCCGGGGCCCAGGTGGGTGACGCCCATGTGGTTCTCGAAGCCGGTCAGCGTGGGCAGGTTGAGCGCGGCGTCGACCTCGGCGACCAGCTCGCCGACCGCTCGCGCGGGGCCGCGCGAGCTCGCGATGTCGAGCAGGCCGATGCCGTCGACCGGCTGCCCCTCCTCGCCGCCGAACGTGCTGCCCATGATCTGGTAGCCGGCGCACACGGCCAGCATCGCCGCGCCGCGCGAGATGGCGCGATGCAGGCCGCCGTCGCGGCGCAGCCGCTCGGCCGCCAGGATCTGCGGACGGTCCTCGCCGCCGCCGATGAGGTAGATGTCGCCGTTCTCCGGCACCGGGTCGGCCGAACGGACGTAGACGGTCTCGACCTCGATGCCCCGGCGCTGCGCGCGCTGCTCCAGGACGAGCACGTTGCCCTGGTCACCGTAGGTGGAGAGCAGATCGGGATAGATCCAGACAATGCTGAGGGCGCTGTCAGACGGCACGACCGAACTCCGATCGGATCTGCTGGAAGGCGGTGTAGTTGGCGATCACGTCGACCCGGCCCGGCGGCTGCATGGCCAGCGCCTCGGAGAACGTGGCGCACAGCGTGAACGGCACGTCGGCCACGTCGAGCCGGAGCGCGAGGTCGAGGCGGCGTTCGCCGGTGACGAAGACCGGGCGGCCGCGCAGGATGCGGTAGTCGACGTCCCACAACCACGAGGTGTCGCGGCCGTCGGGGCCCTGCGCGTTGACCGAGAGGATGATCGGGAGCTGCGGGTCGGCCACGTCGAACGCCTCCAGCCAGCCCGCCGGGTTCTTGGCCAGCAGCAGCCGCGCGTGGCGGCCCTCACGCTCGACCGTCGTGTAACGCCCGGCGACCGAGGTGACCTCGCGCAGCCTCGGCAGCGCCCGGTCGATCGGCACCCCGAACGCCTCGGCCACGGCGAGCGCCATCACCGCGTTGGAGCGGTTGGCGAGGCCGGGAAGCTGGATGTCGACCAGCCAGCGCTGCCCGCGCGGGTCGATCGCCACGTCGTCGTCGAGCACCCACTGCGGCTCGGGCCGGTGGAAGGTGCACTCGCGGCAGGCCCAGTCGGCGTCTTTCCTGTCGAGCGGGCCGCCGCACTCGGGGCAGCACCAGGAGTCTTCCTTCCAGCGCTGGCCGCCCGCGACCCAGGTGACCTTGGCCGCCGTGGAGGCGCCCCAGGTGACGAGGGGGTCGTCGCAGTTGGCGATGACGTGGGTGGGTTTGCCCGACAGCGCCCTGCGCCACTTCTGCGCGAGCAGCCAGATCTCGGCCGCGCGGTCCATCTGGTCGCGGCTGAGGTTCATCAGGCAGACGACGCCCGCCCCGGTGGTGTCGAGCACCTCCGGCAGGTATTTCTCGTCGACCTCCAGCACGCCGTAGGGGGCGGCCTTGTGCTGGGAGAGCGCCGAGACGTGGCCGGCCGGCATGTTGGCGCCGAACGCGTTGGTGGCCACCTCGCCCATCTCCAGCAGCGCCGACGTGATCAGCCTGGTCGTGGTGGTCTTGCCGTTGGTGGCGCTGACCAGGGCCAGCTTGCGGTCGTGGGCCAGCTTGCGCAGAAGGTCGGGCTCCAGCAGCAGGCCGACCCTGCCGCCGATCACCGAGCCGTCACCGCGCCCGGTCATCCGCGACAGCGTGGCCGCGCTGCGTCCCAGGGCGCTGGCGAGCTGAGCCCGCAGAGGAAGCTGGGTCATGCCCATGGATCCTAGTCCGCGTTCGACCGTACTCTGGAGTCGCACACGAAAACGCGGCCCGGTTGGTAGCCCGGGCGAGGCTTCACGTATCCGCCCTTCCAGGGATGTCCGGTGTGCCGGGAGCGATCTGTTCCAGGTCGCTGTTTCGGCATGTCTGGACGAAGGGCGGAGATCGTACGTGGTGACGCTGTCGGTTTACCTGGATGGCGCGTTCTGGGTCGGGGTGCTGGAGGTCGTCGAGGACGGGCGGCTGCGGGCCACCCGGTTCACGCTCGGCTCGGAGCCGACCGACCCGGAGTTGCACGAGTTCCTGATGCGGCGCGGCGTGGCGCTCCTTGAGCAGGCGCACGCGGCGCCTGCCGTGGCCGCCGGGGAGCGGGTGAGGCGGGCCAACCCGAAGCGGGCGGCCAAGCTGGCGGCGCGGGCGGCGGCCAGGGTGTC
>JABFVJ010000334.1 GCA_013362835.1 Nonomuraea sp.
GGCCACATCTCGACCGGCGGCGGCGCCTCCCTCGAATACCTCGAGGGCAAGACGCTCCCCGGCCTCGCCGCACTGGAGGACTGACCCCGCATGACCACTCGCACGCCGATCATGGCGGGTAACTGGAAGATGAACCTCAACCACCTCGAGGCCATCGCGCACGTCCAGAAGCTCGCTTTCGCCCTGGCCGACAAGGACTACGAGGCCGTCGAGGTCGCCGTCCTGCCGCCCTTCACCGACCTGCGCTCCGTGCAGACCCTGGTCGACGGCGACAAGCTCAAGATCAAGTACGGTGCCCAGGACATCTCGGCCCAGGACTCCGGCGCCTACACGGGCGAGATCTCCGGGGCGATGCTGGCCAAGCTGAAGTGCACGTACGTGGCCGTCGGCCACTCCGAGCGCCGTCAGTACCACGCCGAGACCGACGAGATCGTCAACGCCAAGGTCAAGGCCGCCTACAAGCACGGCCTGACCCCGATCCTGTGCGTCGGCGAGGAGCTGGACGTCCGCGAGGCGGGCAACCACGTCTCCCACACCCTCGCCCAGGTCGAGGGCGGTCTGAAGGACCTCCCGGCCGAGCAGGCCGAGTCCGTCGTGATCGCCTACGAGCCCGTGTGGGCCATCGGCACCGGCAAGGTCTGCGGCGCCGAGGACGCCCAGGAGGTCTGCGCGGCCATTCGCGGCAAGGTCGCCGAGCTGTACTCGCAGGAGCTGGCCGACCAGGTCCGCATCCAGTACGGCGGCTCCGTGAAGTCGGGCAACGTCGCCGAGATCATGGCGCAGGCCGACATCGACGGCGCCCTCGTGGGCGGTGCGTCGCTCGATGCCGACGAGTTCGTCAAGATCGTGCGCTTCCGCGACCAGTAAGTATGCGGTAGCGGCGATCCGTCGTACCCTTGCGGGGGCACAGCCCGGCGGCTGTGCCCCCGTCGTCCGTCCAGATCCGAGGAAGTTGGTCCAGCCGTGGTTATGGGGTTCTCGATCGCCCTGATCGTCTTCAGCGCGCTGATGATGCTGCTGGTGCTGATGCACAAGGGCAAGGGTGGCGGCCTCTCCGACATGTTCGGCGGCGGCATGCAGTCCTCCGTCGGCGGTTCGTCCGTCGCCGAGCGCAACCTCGACCGGATCACCATCGTGGTCGGTCTGCTCTGGTTCGCGTGCATCATCGTGCTCGGTCTACTCATGAAGACGAACAACTGACCGGCACAACCATTCCGTACGTAAGGCCCCATGTTCGGTACGCGCCCCTGAGCGCGGCCTATCATGGGGCTTGCGTCTAGATGTGGGGGCTGTAACTCCAATCACTGGACGCGCGTTGGGCCTTACGTAGACTGAGGCGCTCGCAACGAAGCGAAACGCCGACTCGCTTCGCGGCACCATCACGCAGGGAGTTACGACCGTGGCAAGTGGCAACGCGATCCGAGGAAGCCGGGTCGGGGCGGGGCCGATGGGCGAGGCCGAGCGGGGCGAGTCCGCGCCCCGACTGCGCATCTCCTTCTGGTGCTCCAACGGGCACGAGACGCAGCCCAGCTTCGCCAGCGACGCGCAGGTCCCCGACACCTGGGACTGCCCGCGCTGCGGCTTCCCCGCCGGACAGGACCGGGACAACCCGCCGGACCCCCCGCGCACCGAGCCGTACAAGACGCACCTCGCGTATGTACGGGAGCGGCGCAGCGACGCGGACGGCGAGGCGATCCTCGCCGAGGCACTCGCCAAACTGCGGGGCGAGATCTAGGAGTTGACGACCGGCCGGGTACCGAGAGGTGCCTGGCCGGAGCTGTTCTGTGAGTTGTCCACAGGCCCACCCCGTTGTCAGTGGTGGCCTCTACGGTTTGTGCATCGCTTCAAGGCGTGCGAAATCGTGAGGGGGAGCTGTGGTCACGGTCGAGGGGGCGGGCGTGCGTGCGCCCGCGTGGCGCGGAGGGTTCGGGCGCCTGTGGGGCGCCGCGGTGCTCTCCAGCTTCGGAGACGCGCTGCGTACGGCGGCGCTGCCGCTGCTGGCCACCACCCTCACCGACGAGCCCCTGGCGATAGCGGCCGTCACCGCCTGCGGATATCTGCCCTGGCTGGTCTTCGGACTGCTCGGCGGCGCCGTCGCGGACCGCGTGGACCAGCGGCGCGCGATGTGGACGGTGGATGCCCTACGAGGTCTGCTCGTCGCCTGCTTCGCCGTCGCCGTCGGCCTGGGGCACGCCTCCATCGGCCTGCTCATCGCGCTCGCCTTCGCGCTGACCACGTTCCAGACCCTCTTCGACAACGCCTCCACCGCGCTGCTGCCGTCCCTGGTCGACAGCGACGCCCTCGGCAGCGCCAACGCCCGGCTGATGACCGGACAGAAGATCGCGGGCGGGCTGCTGGGCGCCCCCGTCGTACCGCTGCTGCTGGCGGGCGGAGCCGCGCTGCCTTTCGCGGCCGACGCGGCGACCTTCCTGCTGGCCGCCGCCCTGGTCGCCTCGCTGCGACCCGTCGCGCCCGCTCGTCACCGGAGACCGGCCGGCAGCACCCTGCGCAAGGAGATCACCGAGGGCCTGCGCACCCTCGCCCGCGACCGGGCCCTGCGCGGCCTGTGCGCTGCCACCGCCCTGTGCAACATCGGAGTGGGCGCCCTCATCGCCACTCTGGTGCTCCTGGTGACCGGCTGGCTGGACGCCGGCCGCACCGGGTACGTGGCGGCGACGACGGCCTACACCCTCGGCTCGCTCGCCGGGGGAGCGGTCAACCGGCTGCTCGTCTCCCGTATGGGGCGGGTACGGGCGGTGCTGCTCGCGGGGAGCACGCAGATCGGCGCGCTCGTCGTCATGGGAACCGTCCGCGACCTGGCCGCCATGGTCGCCGCGATGGCCGTCTTCGGGCTCATGGGCATGGTGTGGAACGTCAACACGACGACCCTCATGCAGCAGCGCAGCCCCGCCGAGATGCTGGGCCGGGTCAGCTCCGCCTTCCGGACCCTCGGCGTCGCCGGAGCACCCCTGGGGGCCCTGCTGGGCGGGGCCGTCGCCACCGCCTGGGGGCTCAACACCCCGGCCCTGCTCGCGGCCGTCTTCTTCACCCTGTCCGTCGCCTCGTTGATACCGGCGTTCAAGCGGGACGTACCTGTTGTTGCACCGCAGGACGGCGCCACGACAGCTCACGTCACCCGCTGATCAACTAGGTTGGACCGGCTGGGACAAGCACGAAAGAAGGCGGAAGTCGGACATGAACGCAGACGGCCGTACCAGGCTCAACCAGACGCCCGAGTGGACCGCTCTGGCCAAGCACCGTGAGGAACTCGGCGAGGTGCGGCTGCGCGAGCTGTTCGCCGCCGACCCCAGGCGCGGCGCCGGTTACACGCTCCAGGTCGGCGACCTGCACATCGACTACTCCAAGCACCTGGTCACCGACGAGACCCTGCGGCTGCTGCGGGAGCTGGCCGCCGCGACGGACGTCTTCGGGCTGCGGGACGCCATGTTCCGCGGCGAGCGGATCAACACCACCGAGGACCGGGCCGTCCTGCACACCGCGCTGCGGGCGGCGCCGGACGCGGTGGTCGAGGTCGACGGGGAGAACGTCGTCCCGCAGGTGCACGCCGTCCTCGACAAGATGAGCGACTTCGCCGACCGGGTCCGCTCGGGCGAGTGGACCGGCCAC
>JABFVJ010000205.1 GCA_013362835.1 Nonomuraea sp.
ACGTTCGAGACGCTGCACACCGCCTCGCTCGCGGGGCCGCCGCTGCGGGCCGGGCTGACCGCCGAAGGCGCCGAACGCGCCTCGCGCCACCTGCGCGCGCTGCTCGGCTCGGCCGCGGTCGCGATCACCGACGGCGAGCGGCTGCTCGTCTACGACGGCGCCGGCGACCACCACGCCGACCAGGCGTACGAGCACGCCGCCGCCACCTTGAAGGACGGCCGCACCCAGGTGCTCACCATCGACTGCGAGCTGCTCGAATGCCCGATCAGGCAGGCCGTCGTCGTCCCGCTCACCACCGACGACCGGGTCGTCGGCGCGCTCGCCGCCTACGGGCAGACCGCCTCGGCCGGGCTCGTACGGGCCGCGCAGGAGGTGGCCGGGTGGGTGGACTCGCAGCTGGAGCTGGCCGAGCTCGACCGCTCCCGCACGCTGCTCATGGAGGCCGAGGTCCGGGCCCTGCGCGCGCAGATCTCGCCGCACTTCATCTACAACTCGCTCACCACGATCGCCTCCTTCGTCCGCACCGACCCCGAACGCGCCCGCGAGCTGCTGCTGGAGTTCGCCGACTTCACCCGCTACTCCTTCCGCAGGCACGGCGAGTTCACCACGCTGGCCGAGGAGCTGCGCTCGATCGACCGCTACCTCATCCTGGAACGCGCGCGGTTCGGCGACCAGCTGCAGGTCACGCTGCGCATCGCGCCCGAGGTGCTGCCGGTGGCGGTGCCGTTCCTGTGCCTGCAGCCGCTCGTGGAGAACGCCGTCAGACACGGCCTGGAGAGCAGGAACGGCGTCGGCCGGATCACGATCATCGCCGAGGACGCCGGCGCCGAGTGCCGCATCAGCGTCGAGGACGACGGCCTCGGCATGGACCCAGAACGATTGCGCCGCATCCTGGCCGGCGACATCGCCCCGACGGGCGGCGTCGGCCTCGCGAACGTGGACGAACGGCTGCGCCAGGTCTACGGCGACGAGTACGGCCTCGTCGTCGAGACCGGCGCGGGCGCCGGCACCAAGGTCAACGTGCGCCTGCCCAAATACCACCCGGGCGTCTCCGCCCGCTGACCTGTGACCCGCTCGTGACGGCCTTGACGTTTGGTGCCGGTTTCATCACTCTCTAAGGCATTCAAGTGGTGAGGAGTCACGAGTGACCGGGTTGCGCGTCCTGGCGGTGGACGACGAGCTGCCCGCCCTGGAGGACCTGTCCTACCTCCTGCGCGCCGACGCTCGCATCGGCGAGGTCATGACCGCGCGCGACGGGGCGGCGGCGCTGCGCCTGCTGGACCGGGGCATCGCCGAGGGCCGGCCGATCGACGCCGTCTTCCTCGACATCCGCATGCGCGGCCTCGACGGCGTCGTGCTCGGGCGGCTGCTGTCGCAGTTCGCCAACCCGCCGCGCGTCGTGTTCGTCACCGCGTACGAGGAGCACGCGGTGGACGCGTTCGAGATCAAGGCCGAGGACTACCTGCTCAAACCGGTACGCCCCGAACGCCTCGCCGAGGCGATCAGGCGCGTCGCGGTCTCCTCCGACGTGCCGGCCGAGACCGGCGAGACGGACACGATCCCGGTCGAGCTCGGCGGTGTGACCAGGTTCGTCTCCAGCGCCGACGTCGTCTACGTCGAGGCCCACGGCGACTACGCCCGCCTGCACACCGCCACCGGCAGCCACCTGGTCCGCATCCCGCTCGCCACCCTGGAGGAACGCTGGGCCTCGGCCGGGTTCGTCCGGGTGCACCGCAGCCACCTGGTGGCCGTCAAGCACATCGAGGAGCTGCACATCGACTCCGGCCGGTGCAGCGTTGGGGTGGGGGACACCGAGATCCCGGTGAGCCGCCGCCACACCCGCGAGCTGCGCGACCTGCTCGTACGCCGGGCCAGGAAAGGACGAGCGGAATGACCTCCGACCCGCGGCCGGGCCACTCCTCGCGAACGGACGGATTCCGGCGCTCGTACACACCGCGGCGGGTCACCGTCACCAGCCCGCGCACCGCCGCCGCCCGCCGCCCCCGCTACCCGGCCACCAGGGAGATCGACGAGCAGACCCGGCTCGGCGAGGTGTACATGCGCTCGTTCCTGCGCACCCAGTTCCGGCTCGCCCTGTTCGTCTGCACCGCCCTGGCCTGCGTGGTCGGCGGGCTGCCGCTGCTGTTCCTGCTCATCCCCGAGCTGCGCGAGGTGGACCTGCTCGGCATCCCGCTCCCGTGGGCGGTGCTCGCCGGGCTCATCTACCCGGCCTTCGTCATCGGCGCCTGGCTCTACGTCCGGCAGGCCGAACGCAACGAACGCCACTTCGCCGAACTGGTCGAACGCCGATGAGCCTCACGGCGGTGGTCGTCGTCATGGCGGCGGCCGTGCTCATCGGCGGGTTCGGCATCAGGTTCTCCCGCACCACCTCCGACTTCTACGTCGCCTCCCGCACGGTCAGCCCGCTCTGGAACGCCTCGGCCATCGGCGGCGAGTACCTGTCGGCCGCCTCCTTCCTCGGCGTCGCCGGGCTGATCCTGTCCTACGGCGTGGACATGTTGTGGCTGCCCGTCGGCTGGACCGGTGGCTACCTGGTGCTGCTCGTGCTGGTGTCGGCGCCGCTGCGGCGCTCGGGCGCGTACACGCTGCCCGACTTCGCCGAGGCCAGGCTGGAGTCGATGACCGTGCGCAGGACCGCGAGCGTGCTCGTCGTGCTGATCGGGTGGCTGTACCTGATGCCGCAGTTCCAGAGCGCCGGCCTGGTGCTGCGGACGATCACCGGGGCGCCCGTGTGGGCGGGCGGGCTGCTGGTCGCGTTCGTGGTGGCGGTGAACGTGCTGTCGGGCGGCATGCGGTCGATCACGTTCGTCCAGGCGTTCCAGTACTGGCTCAAGCTGACGGCGCTGGCCGTGCCGCTGGTGTTCCTGCTGCTGGCCTGGAAGGGCGACGGCGCGCCCGCGCTCAGCGCCCAGGACGCGGCCACCTGGCAGATGCCACTGGCCGGGGCCAAGGAGTACGGGCTGTATTCGACGTACTCGCTGATCCTGGCCACCTTCCTCGGCACGATGGGGCTGCCGCACGTCCTCGTGCGCTTCTACACCAACCCCGACGGCCGGGCCGCCCGCCGTACCACGCTGGTCGTCCTGACCCTGCTCGGCGCCTTCTACCTGCTCCCCGCCCTGTACGGCTGGCTCGGCCGCCTCTACGCCCCCGACCTCGTACGCACCGACGCGGTCGTGCTCACGCTGCCCAGCCGCATGATCGGCGGCCCGCTGGGCGACCTGCTGACGGCGCTCGTGACGGCGGGCGCGTTCGCGGCGTTCCTGTCCACTTCCTCCGGGCTGACCGTCTCCGTCGCCGGGGTGATCGCCCAGGACCTGCTGAAGGGCGGGGTGCGCTCGTTCAGGATCGCCACGCTGATGGCGGTCGCGGTGCCGCTGGCCCTGGCGCTGTGGGCGCGGGCGCTGCCGGTGGCGGACGTGGTGGGGCTGGCGTTCGCGGTCGCGGCCTCGTCGTTCTGCCCGCTGCTGGTGCTCGGCATCTGGTGGCGCCGGCTCACCACGACGGGGGCGCTGGCGGGCCTGTTCGTGGGCGGCGGCCTGGCCTGCGCGGCCGTCCTCGCCACGATCACCGGGGGGCCGTACGAGGGGCTGGC
>JABFVJ010000064.1 GCA_013362835.1 Nonomuraea sp.
GCTGCCGCGTCAGCCGGTCCGCCTGTCCGCGCCCAGGCCGCGCCGCCTGCTGCCGATGGTCGCGGCGCGCACGCCGTACTTCTGCTCGGGCTGCCCGCACAACGCCTCCACCCGTACGTCCGACGACACGCTGGTCGGGGTCGGCATCGGCTGCCACGCCATGATCGCCCTGGACGGGCACGGGCGCGGCAACCAGGTCGGCATCACGCAGATGGGCGGCGAGGGCGCGCAGTGGATCGGGCTGTCGCCGTTCACCGGGGACCGGCATTTCGTGCAGAACCTGGGCGACGGCACCTTCCACCACTCCGGCTCGCTGGCGGTCAGGGCGGCCGTGGCGGCGGGGGTGACGATGACGTACAAACTGCTCTACAACGACGCGGTCGCCATGACCGGCGGCCAGCGCGCCGAAGGGCGGCTGGACGTGCCCGCGCTCACGCGGTCGCTGGCCGAGGAGGGCGTGCGCAGGATCGTGATCACGACGCCCGAGCCGGAGACGTACCGGGGGGTGCGGCTGTCGCCGATCGCGTCGGTGCGGCACCGCGACGACCTCGCCGACGTCGAGAAGGAGCTCGCCGCGATCGACGGCGTGACCGTGCTGCTGCACGACGACAAGTGCGCGGCCGAGGAGCGGCGGCTGCGCAAGCGCGGCAAGCTGCCGACGCCGACGGCGAAGGTCGTGGTCAACGAACGCGTCTGCGAGGGCTGCGGCGACTGCGGCGACGTCTCGACGTGCCTGTCCGTCCAGCCCGTCGAGACCGAGTACGGCCGCAAGACCCGCATCCACCAGCCGTCGTGCAACTCCGACCTGAGCTGCCTCAAGGGCGACTGCCCCTCGTTCCTGCTGGTCGAGCCGGGCACGCGGCCTCCGCGCGAGGTCCCGCCCCTGCCCGTACGGCTCACCGACCCGGTGAGCAGGCTCGACGGCGACGCCGAGACGGTGATCAGGATGCCCGGCATCGGCGGCACCGGCGTGGTCACGGTCTCGCAGATCCTCCAGATGGCCGCCCACCTCGACGGCCTGCACGCCGCCGGGATCGAGCAGACCGGGCTCGCGCAGAAGGGCGGGCCGGTCGTCAGCGACGTCCGCATCGCCAAGCGGCCGGTCGACGGCTCGGTGCGCGCCTCGCGCGGCACGGCCGACGTGCTGATCGGGTTCGACCTGCTCGGGTCGGCCGCCGACGCGAACCTGGCCGCCGCCGCCCCCGACCACACGATCGCCGTGGTGAACACCTCCGTCGTGCCCACCGCCGCCATGGTCACCGGACGGGTGGCCGTGCCGGGCTCGTCCGCCGACGCCGTGGTCAGGCTCGAATCGGCCACGAAGGGCGCCGCCAACCTCTACCTCGACGCCCACGAGCTGGCCGAGGCGCTGTTCGGTGACCACATGCCGGCGAACATGCTGCTCGTCGGGGCGGCGTACCAGCACGGGTGCCTGCCGGTCTCCGCCGCCTCGATCGAGGCGGCGATCAGGCTCAACAAGGCCGCCGTCGAGCAGAACCTCGCCGCGTTCCGCTGGGGCCGCGCCGCCGTCGCCGACCGCGAGGCCGTACGCCGGGCCGCGCTCGCCGAACCCGCCGAACGCCCCGCCCCCGGCCTGGAGGAGACGCTGGCCCTGCGGGTCGCCGACCTGACCGGCTACCAGAACGAGACCTACGCCCGTACCTATGAGAGGGACGTCAGGCGCGTGACCGCGGAGGCGGCCGCGCTCGCGGGGGAGGAGGCCGGCGCGCGGATCGGCCTCGCCTACGCCCGCGGCCTGCACAAACTCATGGCCTACAAGGACGAGTACGAGGTCGCCAGGCTCCACCTCGACCCCGCCGAGCAGGCCAGGCGCGAGCGCGAGTACGGCGCGGACGCCGTCGTGTCCGTGCTGCTGCACCCGCCGCTGCTGCGCGGCATGGGCATGAAGCGCAAGATCAGGCTGCGTCGCTCGGCGCCGATGCTGTTCCGCGGCCTGCGTGCCGCGCGGGTGCTGCGCGGGACGGCGCTCGACGTGTTCGGCCAGGCCGAGGTACGCCGGGTCGAAAGGCAGCTCGTCACCGAATATCGTGATCTTATGCGCGCCGCCCTGGCCAAGCTGACCCCCGGCACGACCGACGCCGTCGCCGAGATCGCCGGCCTCCCCGAGCTGATCCGCGGGTACGAGGACATCAAGCTCGCCCGCGTCGCCGAGTTCCGTGAGCGCGCCCGAGCCGCCCTGGCCCGCCTCGGCGAAGCCGTACAGAAGGAGTCATCGTGACCGTTGACCGCCTGCTCCCCGACCAGGACGCCAAGGACCTCATCGAGCTGACCCGCGACATCGCCGACAAGGAGCTCGCGCGCCGGGTCGACGAGCACGAGCGCGCGGAGACGTACCCGGAGGGGCTGTTCGCCACGCTCGGGGCGGCCGGGCTGCTCGGGCTGCCCTACCCGGAGGAGTTCGGCGGGGGCGGGCAGCCGTACGAGGTGTACCTCCAGGTGATCGAGGAGCTGGCGGCGCGCTGGGCCGCCGTGGCCGTGGCGACCAGCGTCCACACCCTGGCCTGCTTCCCCGTCGCCACGTACGGCACCGCCGAGCAGCGCGAACGCTGGCTGCCCGACATGCTCGCCGGCCGGATCGTCGGCGGCTACAGCCTGTCGGAGCCGCAGGCGGGCTCCGACGCGGGCGCGCTCACCTGCCGCGCCGAACGTACCGAGAGCGGCGACTACCGCATCACCGGCAACAAGGCGTGGATCACCCACGGCGGCATCGCCGACTTCTACGCCCTGTTCGCCCGTACCGGCGAGCGCATCTCCTGCTTCCTCGCGCCCGGCGCGGCCGACGGGCTGACGTTCGGACGGCCGGAGGAGAAGATGGGCCTGCACGCCGTGCCCACGACCAGCGCCCACTGGGACGGCGCCCTGGTGACGGGCGACCGGCTCATCGGCGAGGAGGGCCAGGGCCTCCAGATCGCCTTCAGCGCCCTCGACTCCGGCCGCCTCGGCATCGCCGCCTGCGCCGTCGGCCTCGCCCAGGCCGCCCTGGACGAAGCGGTCGCGTACGCCAAGGAACGCCACACCTTCGGCAAGCGCATCATCGACCACCAGGGCCTCGGCTTCCTGCTGGCCGACATGGCGGCGGGGGTGGACAGCGCACGGGCGACGTACCTGGACGCGGCCCGCCGCCGCGACGCGGGCCTCGACTACGGCAGGCAGGCCAGCGTGGCGAAACTGGTGGCCACCGACACCGCCATGAAGGTCACCACGGACGCGGTCCAGGTCTTCGGCGGCTACGGCTACACGAGAGAGTTCCGCGTAGAGCGCTACATGCGCGAAGCCAAGATCATGCAAATCTTCGAGGGGACCAACCAGATCCAGCGCATGGTCATCGCCCGACACCTGGCCAGATAGCTCCTGCCGCTCGTCTTGCCCGCCTGGTGACGTTCAGATCGCGATTGCTACCGTCGCCTTCACTGACCTTCGGCTCCAGGCTTGCCCCGGCATCCGCCCTGCTCTCGGTCGGCACGCGGGGGCCTCTTGGCATCACCGAGGACGTACTTCACACCGTGCTGCGCCGCCACGTCGCCGACGAGGCCGTCGAACAGATGCACCCCGACCGGACCATTCCCTCCGAGTAGCGCCAGGCCATGCCAAGCC
>JABFVJ010000290.1 GCA_013362835.1 Nonomuraea sp.
CTACCACGCCAGGATCGCCGAGGGCCTGCCGGTCGAGTCCGTCCACGACGGCCTGGCCGGCCCCCTCCTGCGCGGCCTCCTCTCCACCACCCTGTCCGAACTCGGCCACCGGCCCCGCTAGAGTCCCGCACGTGCGCGTCACCGTCCTGGGCAGGCTCCGACCTCAACCCGCTCACGGCGGGCCTGACCGTGGACCTGTGGCCCGCAGTTTCTCGACCACCTCGGCCAGCTCCGGGGGCTCGACGCCGTCGGGCAGTCGTTCGGCCCAGGTGTAGCCGCGGTAGGCCGCTCGCTCCTCCTCGGTGAGCTCGCCCGGGTCGACCACCGGCCTGACCTCGTCGAACGTCGCGAGGAAGAACGGCTCGGTCTTCACGTAGCGCACGCCGAGCCAGGAGAAGTCGCGGTCGACGTCTACCCGGTGTTCGCGCACGGCCGAGCCGGGCAGCCCGGTCTCCTCGGTCAGCTCCCGCCTCGCCGCCTCCAGCGGCGTCTCGCCCGGATCGAGACCGCCGCCCGGCGGCTCCCAGACGTCGGTGCGGCTGATCGGGTCGTACCAGTGCATGAGCAGCACCCGCCCGTCGCGGTCGAGGCAGACGACGCGGGCGGCGGGACGCTGGCTACTCCCCATTTGGGCCCCCTTTTCCCTCTATGGCGTCCATCGGAAAGCCGGTATTCACGCGCTCACCTGACGCTGGAGATCCTCTAGCCGGATCATCCCAGCACTCAGCGAGGAGTACGTCCATGCATCGATGGCGCATCCTGCCCGCTCTCGTGGCCGCGGCCGTCCTGGTCCCGGCCCCCGCGGCACTCGCCGATCCGACCCCCGCCTCCGAGGGCAAGGTCCTCGACACCGCCGACGCCCTGGCGGCGCCGGTGCCCGTCCCCGACGTCCCGAACGGAATCAGTGGTGACAAGGTCCTGGTCGTCGGCCTCGACGGCTTACGCCACGACCGCATCGCCCCCGCCGACGCGCCCAACCTGGACGCCCTGATCAGCGGCGGCACGTACGGCACCAGCCTGCTCTACACGAACCCGATGGCCGCGACCTCCAGCGGCCCCGGCTGGTCCACGATCGCCACCGGCGTCTGGCCCGACCTGCACGGCGTCAAGGACAACACCTTCGCGGGCAAGCACTACGACCGGTACCCCGACTTCCTGACCAGGCTGGAGAGCACGAACCCCGCCTACTCGACCTACGCCGCGCTCGACTGGAAGCCCCTCGGCGACCAGGGCACGTTCGGCCCGGCGATCGACGCCAGGGTCGTGCTCGACGGGGACACGAACGGCTACCCGGCCGAGGACGAGCGCGTCACCCAGGTCTCCGAGACCGTGCTGCGGACCGAGAACCCCGACGCGGCCTTCGTCTACCTGGGCGCGATCGACATCGCGGGCCACGACAGCGGCGCCGCCTCGGCCGCCTACCTGACCGCGATCCACGACGCCGACGCCCGGATCGGCCGCCTGCTCGCCGCCGTCAGGGCGAGGCCGGCGTACGCGAGCGAGCGCTGGACCGTCGTCGTGGCCACCGACCACGGGCACACCGACGCGGGCGGGCACGGCGGCTCGTCCATCGAGGAACGACGGGCGTTCGTCCTCGCCTCGGGGCCCGGCATCGCCGCCGGGGCGCGACCGGCCGACACGCGCCTGGTGGACGTGACGGGCGCGGTCTTCCGGGGGCTGGGGCTGGCCGTACCGGCCGGGATCGACGGCAGGCGGATCGACGCCAGGACCGGCGACCCCTTCGAGACCGTCCCCCTGTCCGGCAGGCTGGACGAGACCGGCATCCCGGCCGGCGTGCTCGGCCACACGCACACGCCGCCCTCGGGCTGGTCGGTCGACGTGTCCGCGATGCCGTCGGGGGGCGTGCGCGAGTGGCGCGGCTGGGCGTTCACGACGGACGAGTTCTGGTCGCGCGCGGCCCGTGACCAGCAGCGGGAGCTGAACGTACGGGCCAGGGGCACGTTCGCGGTGGCCGACTCCGACGAATGGGACGACAAGTCCCACGGCGCCGGGACGTACGACTCCACGCTGGTCTCGCCCGCCTACCCCGTGGCCGGCCGAGCCTCGGTCACGCTGTCGTACGCCACCCACTACCGCGTGGACGGCGCGCAGAAGGCGCAGGTGCTCGTGTCGTTCGACGGCGGGGCGGACACGCCGGTCAAGAACTACACGGCCGACGCGATCGCCAGGAACGAGTCGATCAAGGTGACCGTGCCGGCCGGGGCCACGTCGATGAAGGTCAAGTTCCACTACTTCGACGCGACCAACAACTGGTACTGGGCCGTGGACGACCTGCGCGTCTCCTGACCGCTCAGGGGTTGCGGGCGGCGATCGAGGCGTTCAGGGCGGTGGCGAAGGCCGTCCAGCCGACGTAGGGCAGCAGGGCCAGCCCGGCGCGGCGGTCGGCGCGCAGGAACCGGCGCAGCAGCACGAGGTTGGCCGCGTCGAGCGCCAGGACGTCGGCCAGTGCCAGGCGCGGGGCCCGGGCGCGGAAGAACAGGGGCGTCCAGGCGGCGTTGAGCGCGAGGTTCACGCCCAGCGCGCGGGCCAGGCCCGTCCGATCGTCGCCCGAGGTCAGGGCACGGGCCCCGGCGTAGGCGATCAGGCCGTACACCGGGGTCCAGACCAGGCCGAACGCCTGCGCGGGCGGCTGCCATCGGGGCTTGCGCAACCGGCGGTACCAGGCCGAGCCCGAGGAGGTGGCCAGGCCGCCGAGCGTGGCGGCGGCGGCCACCGCGGCCGTCGTCGCGACCAGATGACGGGCGAACGGGCTTCGGATGCTCATACGGCGTCCCCTACCCGGCAGGCGTGACACATGCGGCCGATCTCCAGGGGCCCCTCACCTGCGGCGGATCTCTAGGGGCTCTCCGGCTCCTCCAGGACGAGGGCGAGCAGGCCGGGGAACCGGCCGTCGAACTCGGCCTGCCGGAGCCGGTTGAGCCGCCGGGAACCCTCGTCGCGCTGCTCCAGCAGCCCGACGTTGCGCAGGACGCCGAAGTGGTGGCTGAGCGTGGACTTGGCCACCGGCAGGTGGTTGAACGTGCCGCAGGCGCGGGACCAGTCGGGCACCTCGGCCAGCTCGCGGACGATGCGGCGGCGGACCGGGTCGCCGAGCGCGTCGAGCGCGGCCTGGAGCGACACCTCGGCGGGCGAGGCGTGGGTCAGGCCGCGTGTCCTGTTCGATGACGGTCGAACATTGGTGTAGTGTTCCATCTCGATCGAACATTCTAGTCGAGGGGAGCCGACATGGAGTCCGGGCAGATCGGGGTGTGGCATCCGCAGTTCGGCAAGGCGCCCGCCGGGCAGGCGCGGCGCGCGGTGGCCGAGATCGAGCGGCTCGGCTACGCGTCCGTCTGGGTCAACGAGGGCTGGCAGAGCAAGGAGCCGCTCACGATGGCGGCCGTCCTGCTCGCCGCCACCGAGCGCGTGGCCGTCGGCACCGGCATCGCCAGCGTCTGGGGCCGCGACGCGACGGCCATGGCGGCGGCCAGGGTGACGCTGGCCGACGCCTTCCCCGGCCGCTTCCTGCTCGGCGTCGGCGTCAGCCACGGCCCGCTGGTCGGCCACCGCGGCCACGCGTACGACAAGCCGCTGAGCGTGATGCGCGCCTACCTCGACGGCATGGACGAGGCCGCCGAGGGTCTGCCCGAGGTCAAGGCGCCCCGGCTGCTGGCCGCGCTGCGCCCGAAGATGCTGGAGCTGTCGCGAGACCGGGCCGACGGCGCCCACACCTACTTCGTGCCGCCCGAGCACACCGCGCAGGCCCGCGCCGTCCTCGGCGCCGACCGCCTCCTGGTGCCCGAGCAGGCCGTGGTCATCGAGCGCGACCCCGCCCGCGCCCGCGAGATCGCCCGCGCCCACACGGCCTACTACCTGACCCTGCCCAACTACCTCAACAACCTGCGCGCCCTGGGCTTCGGCGACGACGACTTCGCGGGGGGCGGCAGCGACCGGCTGACCGACGCCATCGTGGCCTGGGGCGACGTCGGCGACGTCGCCGAGCGGGTGCGGGCCCACCTCGCCGCCGGGGCCGACCACGTCGCGGTCCAGCCGCTCTCGGCGGGCGGCCCCGACCTCCCCGACGCGCTGGCCCAGCTCGGACGCCTGGCCCCCGCGCTCGGCCTGCGAAGCGCGTCGGCTTGACCTGGAGTGCGCTCCACTTCGTAACGTCGGTGGCATGACCACGCCTCAGCACAAGATCGGTTCGGGTTTCGGCTACAGGAGCACGGCGGAGGAGGTGCTCCAGGGCATCGACCTCTCCGGCAAGGTCGCGCTCGTCACCGGCGGCTATTCGGGGATCGGCCTGGAGACGACGCGGGCGCTCAGCCGCGCCGGGGCGGAGGTCGTCGTACCGGCCCGCCGTCCCGGCGCGGCGAGGGAGGCGCTCGGGGGCGTCGAGGTCGCCGAGCTCGACCTCGCCGACCTCGACAGCGTGCGCCGCTTCGCCGACGGGTTCCTCGAAACCGGCCGCGACCTGCATCTCGTCATCAACAGCGCCGGGATCATGGCCTGCCCCGAGACGCGGGTCGGCCCCGGCTGGGAGGCGCAGTTCGCCACCAACCACCTCGGCCACTACGCGCTGGTCAACCGCCTCTGGCCGGCGATCGAGCGCGGCGGCGGCCGGGTCGTGGCCGTCTCGTCCGCGGGCCACCGCCGCTCCGGCATCCGCTGGGACGACGTCATGTTCGAGCGCGGCTACGACAAATGGACGGCCTACGGCCAGGCGAAGACGGCCAACGTGCTGTTCGCCGTGCACCTCGACGCCCTGGCCAGGGACACGGGCGTACGGGCGTTCGCGGTGCACCCCGGCGGCATCCTCACCCCGCTCCAGCGCCACCTGACGAAGGAGGAGATGATGGAGGCGGGCTGGATCGACGAGCACGGCAACCAGCTCAACACCAGCTTCAAGACGCCCGAGCAGGGCGCGGCCACCCAGGTGTGGGCGGCGACCTCGCCGCGGCTCGCGGGCCTGGGCGGCGTCTACTGCGAGGACTGCGAGATCGCCGAGCAGGCCGGGGAAGGCGCCCAGGGCGGGGTCCACCCGCACGCCACCGACCCTGAGCAGGCCGCCCGCCTGTGGGCTCTGTCGGCCGAGCTCACCGGCGTCGACGCGTTCGCCTCCCGGTCGTAGTCTCAGCGTTTCATGGAGCCGTCGGCGATGGCGTCCGCCGCGTTGCCGATCGCGATGCCCACGATCTCCAGGCGGCGGACCAGCTCGCGCTGCTTCAGCGCGTCGGAGGTCACCTCGCCGGAGAAGATCCGGGAGATCTCGTACTGGTACATGCGGCGTACGGCCCCGCCCGCCTTCTTGGCCTCCAGGGCGTCGAGCGTCACCGTCGAGGGCCGCGAGCCCAGGTCGCGTACGGCGCTCTCCAGCGCGTCGATGCCCACGATGACCTGGTCGAGCAGCGGCGTGAACCGGATCTGGTCGGGGACGCGGTAGAGGTGCGACTCGCGGACGAAGTCACGCAGGGAGTCGAGCACGTCGTCGATCGAGCGGGACAGGCGGAACAGGTCCTCGGGGTCGATGGGCGTGACCAGCGCGGTCTTGAGCTCTTCGACGAGGCGGGCGCGTTCCTCGTCGCCGAGGTGCTCGATCGAGCGCATGCGCTCGTGCGCGCCGGTCCTGCCCACCTCGCCGCCGATCATGGCCATCGCCAGCCAGGCGCCTTCCTTGGTGGCCTTGAGCTGCCCGAGGAGGGCGTCGGTGAGCGCGCTGTCCATGCGGCCGGTCATGAGGTCCCGGATCCGGCGCCATCGTTTCACCACGTCCCCCGCAGTCCCTTCAGCACGAACGCCACGACCGCGGCCAGGAGCGCGCTCATGGGGAGCGTCAGCAGCCAGGCCACGACGATCTTGACGGCGGCGTACCAGCGGACCCTGCCGCCGCCCTGCGCGACTCCCGCGCCGACGAGCCCGCCGGCCACGGCCTGGGTCATGCTCACCGGCATACCCAGCGCGGCGCAGGCGATCACGGCCGAGCCCGCGGCCAGTTCGGCCGCGACCCCGTGGGCGGGCCTGGAGACGATGATCTCGCGGCTCAGCGTACGGCCGGCCTTGGGCAGCCCGTACAGGGCGCCGACCCCGAACAGCACCGCGACCAGCGACGTGTACGCCAGGGGCGCGCCCTGGAACCCGAGCGCGATCATGAACACCGCCAGCATCTTCTGCCCGTCGTTGGCCCCGTAGGCGAGCGTCTGCAGCAGGAAACCGGCCCAGTGCCACCGGGCGAGTGCGGGGGCGTCGGCCACCCGTACGAGGAACCGGATGAGCAGCCACGACAGCAGCGCCCCGGCGAACGGCGCGGCCAGCCCGAAGGCCAGGACGAGCGCCACCGCGCCGACCGACACCGGCAGCCCCCACCCGAGCCCCGCCCCGGTGAGACCGCCCACCACGGCGAGCGTGAGGCTGGTCGGCCGGCCGCGCGCGCTGAGCGTGAACACCACCGCCAGCGCGCAGACCACGGCCACGGTCATCGCGACCTTGCCGCCCGGGTCGTGGAAGGTCGCGAGCCTGGTCACGAACGTCAGCGCCACCTGATGCGTGATCAGCGGGATCAGGGCGACCAGCACCACCAGCGCGAGGATCCCGGTCGCCGGCCGGATCACGGGCAGCTTGAGCCCCGTCGCGAGGAGCGCGCCGCCGTCGTTGATCCCGGACACGACGGCGAACAGCCCCGCGACCACGATCAGGACGACGGTCTCCAACGGCACGTGCTCCATCCCAGTCGCCGCAGCTCAGCGCGGACAAGCCCGAATCCCTTATGGCGCTCATAGGTGAAAGGCGGCTGTCCCGTGCGCCGCCACCCCGGATAGCGTCCGCAATGCCCGATACCTACCCAAGATCGAGTGGATGATGGACGAAGAGCTCATTCTGCTGAACCCCGGGCCCGCGTGTACGTCGAAGCGGGTCAAGGACGCCCTGCTTCGCGGCGACCTGTGCCACCGCGAGCCCGAGTTCACGGAGTTGCTGTTCAGGATCCGTGAGGCGCTGCCCCGGTGCCTGAACCTCGGCGGCACGCACGAGACGCTGCTGGTCACCGGGTCGGGAACCGCGGCCATGGAGATGGCGGTCATCAGCTCCGTCCGCGAGGGACGTGGCGTGCTCGTCGTGAACAACGGCGTCTACGGCGACCGGATGATCAAGATCGCCAAGGCGCACGGCATTCCGTTCGACGAGGTCAGGAGCGACTGGACGGTCCCGGCCGACCCCGAGGCCGTCCGGGCCGCGCTCGCCGGGCGCGACGACGTGGACGCGGTGGTCTGCGTGCACCACGAGACCACGACCGGCCTGATCAACCCGATCAAGGAGATCGGTGAGGTGGTGGCCGAGCACGGCGCCCTGTTCGTGATCGACGCGATCAGCGGCACCGCGATCGAGGACCAGGACCTGGCCGAGGTCAAGGTCGACGTCGTCTGCGGCACCGCCAACAAGGGCCTGCACGGGCTGCCCGGCATGTCGTTCATCCTGTGCGGCGAGGCGGCGATCGAGCGCATCCAGGAGGCGCCCGCGCGCAGCCTCTACCTCAACGCCGCCGGTTACCTCGCGGGGCAGCGGAAGGGCGACGTGCCGTTCACCCCGGCGGTCCAGGTCTGCTACGCCCTGGACGAGGCGATCAAGGAGTACGAGGAGGCGGGCGGGTTCGCCGCGCGTACCCGGCTGTACCGGGAACGGGCCGCCCTCGTACGCGCCCAGTTCGAACGGCTCGGCCTGAAAATCCTGGTTGATGAACAATTCCGATCAAACACCGTAACAATGCTTCATCTACCCGAAAACGTGACTTATACGGCACTTCACGATGAGCTCAAAAAGCGGGGCTACGTTGTCTACGCCGGTCAGGGACAACTCTCAGCGGACTTCTTCAGGATCTGCACGATGGGCGAGATCCCCTGGCACCGGCTCGAACAGCTAGAGGACGCGCTTCGAGACTCGATCGAGGCAGCTAGGGGTTGACGACGACATGCAGCTCAACCTGCACCGGCTCTGGATCTTCATGACGGTCGTGGAGTGCGGCGGCTTCTCGGCCGCCGCGCAGAAGCTCTACCTCAGCCAGCCGTCCGTGTCACACCAGGTCAGGCAGCTTGAGCAGGCGCTGCGCGCCACCCTGATCGACCGGAGCGGCGCCCGGATCAGGCTCACCCCCGAGGGCGAGGTGATGCTGGAGTACGCCAAGCGCGTCTTCCTGCTGGCCGACGAGGCCGTGGCCGCGATCCGGCAGGTCTCGGGGCTGCAGACCGGCAAGCTGGTCGCGGGAGGCACCACCACCGTCGGCACGTACCTCCTGCCGCCGCTGCTGGCCGCCTTCCGCGACCGTCACCCGGGCATCGAGATCGGCATCCAGGTCGGCAACGGCCAGCAGGTCGAGCGCGGGCTGGTGGACGGCGAGATCGGCGTCGCCGTGCTGGCCGGGCAGCCGAGCGCCGCGCAGCTCGTCAGCGAGCCGATCCTGGAGGACCGGCTCGTCGTCATCACCCAGCCGGGACACCGGCTCGCCGGCCGCGCGCCGAAGGGCCGTGCCGAGCCCGCCGACCTCGCGGGGGAGCTCTTCCTCATCCGCGAGCCCGGCTCGTCCACGCGCGAGCTGCAGGAGCAGGCCCTGGAGACGTGGGGGCTCGAAGAGGCGGGCCGTACCGAGATCTGGGGCCCTGAGACGATCAAGCAGGCGGTCGCCGCGGGGCTCGGCGTCTCGCTGGTGTCGGAGCACTGCGTCGAGCAGGAGCTCGCCGACGGGCGGCTGGCGGCCCTGGAGGTGCCGCCCGCGCCCAAGCCGCGCCCCATCGTCCTCGCCCACCGCCGTGACCGGCTGCTGGGGCCGGCGGAACAGGCGTTCATCGCCATGCTGCGCAACGTGCGCAGCTGGCCGGGGATCAATCGCTTGAGGAGCATCAGTTGACATCCCTGCCCTCCCGGGCACAAGTCGTGATCATCGGCGGCGGCATCGTGGGCTGCAGCGTCGCCTACCACCTGGCCGAGCTCGGCTGGACCGACGTCGTGGTGCTCGAACAGGGACAGCTGTCCTGCGGCACCACCTGGCACGCCGCCGGGCTGGTCGGCCAGCTCCGCAGCACCGAGAGCATGACCCGGCTGATCAAGTACAGCACCGACCTGTACGCCCGCCTGGAGGCCGAGACCGGCTTCGGCACCGGCTGGAAGCAGTGCGGCAGCGTCAGCGTGGCCCGTACGCCCGAGCGCATGACCCAGCTCAGGCGCACCGCGGCGAGCGCCAGGAACTACGGCATCCAAGCAGAGGTCGTCACCGCCCGCGAGGCCGGGGAGCTGTGGCCGGTCATGCGCACCGACGACCTCGCCGGCGGCGTCTGGCTGCCCGGCGACGGCAAGGCCAACCCCTCCGACCTCACCCAGGCGCTCGCGCGGGGCGCGCAGCGGCGCGGCGTGCAGGTGATCGAGCGCGTCCGCGTCACCGGCGTCACCGTACGCGAGGGCGCGATCAGGGGCGTGGACACCTCCGAGGGCCACATCGAGACCGAGGTGCTGGTCAACTGCGCCGGCCAGTGGGCCAAGGACCTGGGCAGGATGGCCGGCGCGACGATCCCGCTGCACTCGGCCGAGCACTTCTACATCGTGACCGAGCGGATCCCCGGCGTACGCCCCGACCTGCCCGTGATGCGCGACCCCGACGGCTACGCCTACTTCAAG
Organism: Nonomuraea sp.; assembly: GCA_013362835.1. Next base: position 9,658 of record JABFVJ010000290.1, read on the forward strand.
GAGGAGGTCGGGGGCCTGGTCGTGGGCGGCTTCATGGAGCACGCGATCCAGCGGGTCCCCGCCCTGGAAACGGGGCCGGGGTGCGGATGTTCTACAACGGCCCCGAGAGCCTCACCCCGGCCGGCCACTACGCCATCGAGGCCATGCGCATCGAGAAGGGCTACCGCGCCTGGGGCCGCGAGCTCGGCCCCGACGTCACCCCGGCCGCCGCCGGACTGCGTTTCGCGTGCAGGAAGAGCGGCGGCTACCGGGGAGCGCGACACGCGCTGGAAACCCCGTCGCGCAGGGTAGTCTCGATCGTGCTGGACGACCCCGCCGCTCACCTGTGGGGCGGGGAGTCCCTGCTGGCCGACGGCGTCCCGGTGGGCTACGTCACCTCGGCCGCCCACAGCCCCACGCTCGGCAGGTCCGTGGCGCTCGGGTTCGTCGCCGACGCCGCCCTGGAGAAGGTGGAGGTGGACGTGGCCGGCGACCTGTACTCTGCCCAGATCAGCCTCAAGGCGCCCTACGATCCCACGTCCGCGAGAGTGAAGTCATGAGCAGCCACGCCGAGCACATCCTGACCCTGTCCTGCCCCGACCGCCCCGGCGTGGTGGCCGCCGTCTCCGGCCTCCTGGCCGGCCACGGATGCAACATCATCGAGAGCCAGCAGTTCGGCGACCGGGCGAGCCAGCGCTTCTTCATGCGCGTGCAGTTCGCCGGCCCCCTCGGCGAGGACGACCTCAACGCCGCCTTCGCCGCCCTCGCCTCCGACTTCGCGATGGAGTTCAGGCTGCGCGACGTGGCCAGGAAGCCGCGCGTGCTGATCATGGTCAGCAAGTTCGACCACTGCCTCAACGACCTGCTCTACCGGGTCAGGTCGAAGACCCTCGACATCGAGATCGCCGCCGTCGTCTCCAACCACCCCGACCTGCGCCCGCTCACCCAGTCGTACGGGATCGACTACCACCACCTGCCGATCACCCCGGAGACCAAGCCGAGGCAGGAGGCCGAGGTGCTGGCGCTGGTCGACCACTACGAGGTCGACCTGGTGGTGCTGGCCCGCTACATGCAGGTGCTGTCGGAAGACCTGTGCGCCAAGCTCGCCGGGCGGGCCATCAACATCCACCACTCCTTCCTGCCGTCGTTCAAGGGCGCCAAGCCCTACCACCAGGCCCACAACCGCGGCGTGAAGCTCATCGGCGCGACCGCCCACTACGTCACGTCCGACCTGGACGAGGGCCCGATCATCGAGCAGGAGGTCGCCCGGGTCAACCACAGCCACTCGCCAGAAGACCTCGTGCGCATCGGCCGCGACGTGGAGTGCGTCGCCCTGGCCAGGGCGGTCAGGTGGCACGCCGAGCAGCGCGTGCTCCTCGACGGCCACAAGACGGTCGTCTTCCCCCGCTGATCGTCAGGGGCGATAGGTGCCGAAATACCAGGAGTTGCCCTCCGGGTCCTCGCAGGCGTACTCGCGCGACCCGTACGGCTGGTCGGTCAGCTCCATGGTGATCGCGGCCCCCGCCGCCCTGACCCGATCGTGGTGGGCGTCGATGTCGTCGACCGCGATGTAGATCCCGGGGCCGCCCGGCCGTCCCCGGCCGATCATGATCATGTCGTCCTCGACGAGCAGCTCGGCGTGGTTGACGACCCCCGCGTCGTCCTTCGACGTCTCGTGCACCCCGAACCCGAACGCCCGGGTCAGGAAGTCGAGCGCCGCCTGCGGGTCCTCGTAGCGGGCCAGTGCGTAGACAGTGCGTTTCATGGGTTCAGGATGGCGGACGGGAGGCGGCGGGTCTTGGACATATCTGACCGGGCGTGGTGCCGCCGAGCACCCGGAACTCGCGGTTCATGTGAGCCTGGTCGTAGAAGCCGCACTCGGCCGCCACCGCCGCGATCGGCCTGCCCGAACGCAGCAGCCGCGAAGCCCGGCCGAACCTGATCACCCGGGCCGCCGTCTTCGGCGCCAGCCCGATCTGGTCCTGGAAGCGGGCCACGAGATGGCGGTGACTCCAGCCCAGCGACTCGGCCAGCGAGAACACGCCCGCGCGCCCGCCGGACTCCAGCAGCCGCGCCCACGCCCACGGCAGCTCGGGCCCCACCTCGGGCCCGGCGAGGATGCGCTCGGCCAGCAGCCGGTCGGTCAGCGCCAGCCGCGCCCGCCACGACGACGTCTCGGCGAGCCTGCCCAGCACCATGTCGCCCCACGACCCGAGCAGCGCCTCCACGGGCACGGCCAGGTTCGTGAGCCGCCGCATCGGCACCCCGTAGAGCCGTCGCGCCCCGAACGGCGTGAGAATCACCTCCACGCCCTCGCACGGCCCCGACACCCGGGTCACCGCGAACCGGTCGGAGAGCCCGCCCGCGAACGCCGTGACCTGCTCCCCGTACGCCTCCATCGGCCCGCCCACCGCCAGGATGAGCACCGCCCCCGGCAGCGCCGCCTCCGCCCGCGTGACCGGCTCCGGATAATGCTCCCGGTACGCGCACAACCGCGTCACGTACGGCCGCAGAGCAGGGCTGGGGGCGGCCTCCACCATGGCCGGCCCCAGCGTGCTCATGCCACCGACACTACAGACCGGTGTGCTCGGCGAGGAAGGTCAGCGTGTCGGCCGACAGGTCGACCGTCCTGCTCACCGAGCGGGCGCCGTGGCCCACCTCGGCCTCGTTGCGCAGCAGCACCGGCCGGTCGGCCGTCGAGGCGTGCTGCAGGGCCGCGCACATCTTCCACGCGTGCAGCGGATGCACCCGCGTGTCGGACTGGAAGACGGTGAACAGCGTCGCCGGATAGGCCACCGAGTCGTTGACGTGGTGGTAGGGGGAGTAGCCGGCGAGCCAGCCGAACTGCTCGGGGTCGTCGGCGCTGCCGTACTCGACGTTCCAGGTGGCGCCGAGGCCGAACTTCTCGTACCTGATCATGTCGAGCAGGGGGGCCGAGCAGACGACGGCCGCGTACAGGTCGGGGCGCTGCGTCAGCGCCGCGCCCACGAGCAGGCCGCCGTTGGAGCCGCCCGAGATGCCGAGCCGCTCCCGCGTGGTGACGCCGGTCTCGATGAGGTGCTCGGCCGCGGCGTGGAAGTCGTCGAACACGTTCTGCTTGTGGGCCAGCATGCCGGCGCGGTGCCAGTCCTCGCCCTCCTCGCCGCCGCCGCGCAGGTTGGCGATCGCGTAGACGCCGCCCGCCTCCACCCAGGCCAGGATCGTGGCCGAGTAGCCGGGGGTCATCGACAGGCCGAAGCCGCCGTAGCCGTACAGGATGGTGGGCCTCGGGCCGGGCGTGTCGTCGGCGGGAGAGATGATCAGCATGCGGACGTCGGTGCCGTCCTTCGACCGGTAGACCACCTGCGACGTGCGGACCGGCGGCACCTCGACCGCGCCCGGGGAGGCGGCCCACAGCGTGGTCTCGCCCGTGCGCGCGTCGTAGCGCTGGATCGTCGGCGGGGTGGTGTTGTCGGTGTAGCCGAACCACGCCTCGTGGCCGCCCTCGGGCCGCTCGGAGATGCCGCCGATCGTGCCGAGGCCGGGCGTCGGCACCTCGCCGACGCGCTCGCCGGTCGCCAGGTCGTGCACGGTGATCTCGCTGATCGCGTGGCGGGTCCAGCCCGCCAGCAGCACCGGGCGGTCCAGGTCGTCGAGGATCGCGAAGTCCGTCAGGACGGCCTCCGGGTCCTCGGGGATCAGGTCGCGCCAGGTGTCGTAGCCGGGCTCGGCCGGGTCGGTCACGCACAGCCGGCCGCGCGACGCGTCGCGGTCGGTGTGCACGTAGAGCCTGCCGTCGCGGCCGAACACCAGGGCCGTCTGCGCGTCGACGCCCTCCTGCACGACCTTCAGCTCCGGGTCGTCCGCCGGCGAGCTCGTCAGGTCGGCCAGCCACAGGTCGTTGCGGGGGGCCGTGCCCTCGTGCGCCGAGACCTGGAGCCAGTGCCCGTCGCGCGACACCGACACGCCGTAGTAGTTGGTCATCTTCAGCCCCTGGCCGAAGACCATCACGTCGTCCTCGGTCGAGGTGCCGACGCGGTGCAGGTAGACGCGGCGGTGGAACTGCGCCTCGTTCTCCGGCACCTCCGTCCTCGGCAGCCTGCGCACGTAGTAGTACGCCTCGCCGCCGGGCAGCCAGGCGACGGGGGAGTAGCGGCAGCGGTCGATCGGGCCCTCGACCCGCAGGCCGGTGGTGACGTCGATGACGTAGAGGATCGACTCCTCGTCGCCGCCCACCGAGATCTGGTAGGCCAGCAGCCGCCCTTCCTTGTCGGGCTGCACGGCGTCGAGCGTGGTCAGGCCGGACGGGTCGATCTCCATCGGGTCGATCAGCGCCCGCTCGGTGCCGTCGGGCTCGACGACGTAGTAGACCGCGTGCTCCTGGTCGGGCGTGCGGCGGCTGAAGAAGTGGCGCCCGCCGCGCCAGACCGGGGCGCCGACCGAGCCCGACCGCAGCAGCTCGGCGATGCGGTCCTTGAAGCGCTGCGGGCCGCGCCGGGCGTTGAACAGCTCGGCCTGCGCGAGCAGCCATTCCTTGGTGGCCGGGCTGTCAGGGTCCTCCAGCCACCGGTACGGGTCGGATACGGGTGTTCCGTGCAGGATGTCGACGACGTCTTCGCGGCGTGCCGTCGGATAAGGCTCTCGCGTCATGCCAGGAACCCTACTGCGAACCTGGGGGCGTAAAGCGCTGGTGAAGCGGGCATAAAACGTACCGTGCGTCCCTCTGGTCAGCTCGGCTTGAAGATTATGGGGTGGCGGGGACGCTCCGGCAAACGCCACACTTGGTGACAGGACGGTGCCGTGGTGACCATCCGCTGGGCCGTCCGGCGGAGGTCCATGTGACGGAAGCAACAGTGCCCCAGGAGGGGCCGACAGGCGGGACATGCCGCGGCATGTCCCCTTTGATACGCGCGCAGCAGGGAGAGGCCCGATGATGCGCCAAGTCCTGCTGCTCAACGCCACCTACGAGCCGCTCACCACGCTCTCGCTGCACCGCGCCATCGTGCTCGTGCTGCGGGAGAAGGCCGACGTCGTGCACCGCGACGGGCGGGGCGCCCAGCTCCGCTCGGCGAGTTGCACCCTCGACGTGCCTTCGGTGATCCGGCTCCGCAGATACGTCCGCATCCCCTACCGGTCTCGCATCCCCCTGACCCGAGCCGCCCTCATGCGGCGCGACGACTACCGCTGTGCCTACTGCGGGCAGAAGGCCGAGACCATCGATCACGTCATCCCCAGGTCCAGGGGCGGCACCCACACGTGGGAGAACTGCGTCGCCTCGTGCACGACCTGTAACCACAGAAAGGCCGACAAATACCTGGAGGAGCTGGGCTGGACGCTCCGCGTCAGCCCGGCGGTGCCGAGAGGCGCCCACTGGAGGCTCATCGGAGCCTCGCTCGTCGGTGACCCCCAGTGGGCCCCCTATCTGGAGGCCGCGGCCTAACGCCTTTGAACCAGGAGGCCGCCGCCTGTCACCATGACGGGTATGTGGACCTTCACCTCCGATCCGGAGGAATTCGCCGCGGTCGCCGAGCCGTTCCTGCTCGGCGACCCGGTCGGCAACACGGTCCCCCTGACCGT
>JABFVJ010000175.1 GCA_013362835.1 Nonomuraea sp.
GGGGCGCGCCTCTTCCGCCGGCGGCCGGTGGTCGCTAGCGTGACTGACGTGATCGTCAGGTCGCTGACTCTGCGCGGCAAGCGCACCCGGGCCACGTTGCTGGCGGCCGGGCGTGAGGCGTTCGAGGAGCACGGGTATGACGCCGTGCGGATCGACGACGTGTGCGCGCGGGCCGGGGTCTCCCACGGCACCTTCTACACGTACTTCGACTCCAAGGAGACGTTGTTCGGGGAGGTGGCGCAGGCGGTGGTCGGCGAGATGTTCGCGGCGAGCGCGGTCGGCGCGGCCGTCCCCGACGACCCCTACGCCAGGATCGAGGCCGCCAACCGCCTCTACCTGCGGGCATGGGCGGCGAACTCGCGGCTGGTCCGCATGCTCGACCACGCCGCGACGACCGACGACCGCTTCGGGCGGCTGCTGCTCGAACTGCGCGAGGCGTTCGTGCGGCGCGGCGCGGAGGGGCTGCGGCGGCTGCAGGAGCAGGGCCTCGCCGACCCCTCGCTCGACCCGCGGCTGACGGCGGTCATGCTGGGCGGCATGGTGGAGCACTTCGCCCACGTCTGGCTGGACCTCGGGGAGCGGGCCGACGAGCGTACGGCCGTCGACCACCTGACCCGGCTGTGGGCGCGGGCCATCGGATTGACACCGGCGTCGGCTTTCCCCCAGCCCTCGCCGGCTTCGTCGCAGGAGGGGCAGTGATCAGGAGCAGGCTCGATCCGCAGGGCGCCGAGTTCCGGGCCCGGCGCACGGCCATGCTGGACAAGCTGGCCGAGCTGGACGCCGAGCACGCCAAGGCGGTGGGCGGAGGCGGCGGGAAGTACGTCGAGCGCCACCGCCGCCGCGGCAAACTGCTCGCCCGAGAACGGATTGAACTGCTGGTCGACCCCGATTCGCCGTTCCTGGAGCTGTCGACGCTCGCCGCGTGGGGCAGCGAGTTCCACGTGGGCGCGGGCATGGTCACGGGCATCGGCGTGATCGAGGGCGTCGAGTGCCTGATCACCGCGAACGACCCCACGGTCAGGGGCGGCGCGTCCAATCCGTGGACGCTGAAGAAGTCGCTGCGCGCGGCCGACATCGCGCTGCGCAACCGGCTCCCGTACGTGAACCTGGTCGAGAGCGGCGGCGCGGACCTGCCGACGCAGAAGGAGATCTTCATCCCGGGCGGCCAGATCTTCCGCGACCTGACGCGGCTGTCAGCCGCGGGGGTCCCCACGGTCGCGCTGGTCTTCGGCAACTCCACGGCCGGCGGCGCGTACGTGCCCGGCATGAGCGACTACGTGGTGATGGTCCGCGAACGCGCCAAGGTGTTCCTCGGCGGCCCGCCGCTGGTGAAGATGGCGACCGGCGAGGAGTCCGACGACGAGTCGCTGGGCGGCGCCGAGATGCACGCGCGCACCAGCGGCCTGGCCGACTACCTGGCCGAGGACGAGCACGACGCGCTGCGCATCGGCCGCCGGATCGTGCGTTCGCTCGACTGGCGCAAGCAGGGCGTCACGCCGCTGCCCGTCCAGGAGCCGAGGTACCCGGCCGAGGAGCTGCTGGGGATCGTCCCCGAGGACCTGAAGGTGCCGTTCGACCCGCGCGAGGTGATCGCCCGGGTGGTCGACGGCAGCGAGTTCGAGGAGTTCAAGCCCCTGTACGGCCCCTCCCTGGTGACCGGCTGGGCGCGCCTGCACGGCTACCCGGTCGGGGTGCTGGCCAACGCGCGCGGCGTGCTGTTCAGCGAGGAGTCGCAGAAGGCCACCCAGTTCATCCAGCTCGCGAACCAGTCGCGCACGCCGCTCGTCTTCCTGCAGAACACGACGGGCTACATGGTGGGCAAGGACTACGAGCAGGGCGGCATCATCAAGCACGGCGCCATGATGATCAACGCGGTGTCGAACTCGACCGTGCCCCACCTGACCGTCGTCATGGGCGCCTCCTACGGCGCGGGCAACTACGGGATGTGCGGGCGCGCCTACGATCCCCGGTTCCTGTTCAGCTGGCCGAGCGCCAAGTCGGCGGTCATGGGCCCCGCGCAGCTCGCCGGGGTGCTGTCGATCGTCGGGCGGGCGTCGGCGCAGGCGCGGGGGCAGGTCTACGACGAGGAGGCCGACGCGGCGATGCGGGCCATGGTGGAGTCCCAGATCGAGGCGGAGTCGTTGCCGTTCTTCCTGTCGGGGCGGCTCTACGACGACGGGGTGATCGATCCGCGCGACACCCGTACCGTGCTGGGGATGTGCCTGTCGGCGGTCAACAGCGCGCCGGTGCCGCGGGCGGCGGGGTTCGGGGTGTTCCGGCCGTGATCACCCGTCTGCTGGTCGCGAACCGGGGCGAGATCGCCCGCCGCGTCTTCCGCACCTGCCGCGCGCTCGGCGTCTCCACGGTCGCCGTCTTCTCCGACGCCGACGCGGACGCGCCGCACGCCCGCGAGGCCGACCTCGCCGTACGCCTGCCGGGGGCGCACCCGGCGGAGACGTACCTCGACGTGGACCGGATCATCGAGGCGTGCCGGGCCTCGGGCGCCGACGCGGTGCATCCGGGCTACGGCTTCCTGTCGGAGAGCGCGGGGTTCGCGCGGGCGGTGCTGGACGCCGGGCTGGTGTGGGTGGGGCCGCCGCCGGAGGCCATCGCGGCCATGGGCTCGAAGATCGAGGCCAAGCGCCTGATGGCCGAGGCCGGCGTGCCGGTGCTGCCGTCGCTGGACCTGGGCGCGCCGGACGAGTACCCGCTGCTGGTCAAGGCGTCGGCCGGGGGCGGCGGGCGCGGGATGCGGGTGGTCAGGGACGCCGGCGAGCTGGCCGCCGAGGTGGCGTCCGCGCGGCGGGAGGCCGAGGCGGCCTTCGGCGACGGCACGGTGTTCGCCGAGCCGCTGCTGGAGTCCGCGCGGCACGTCGAGGTGCAGGTGCTGGCCGACCGCCACGGCACCGTGTGGGCGCTGGGCGAGCGCGAGTGCAGCATCCAGCGCAGGCACCAGAAGGTGGTCGAGGAGTGCCCGTCGCCTGGCATCTCGCCGGAGACGCGCGAGCGGCTGTGCGCGGCGGCCGTACGCGCCGCGCGGAAGATCGGCTACGTCGGCGCCGGCACGGTGGAGTTCCTGGTCAAGGGCGACCGGGTGGCGTTCCTGGAGATGAACACCCGGCTCCAGGTCGAGCACCCGGTCACCGAGCTGGTCTTCGGGGTCGACCTCGTACGGCTGCAGCTGGAGGTGGCCGAGGGCGCGGCCCTCCCGCCCGAGCCGCCGGAGCCCCGGGGCCACGCGATCGAGGTTCGCCTGTACGCCGAGGACGCCGCCTACCTGCCCCAGACGGGCGTGCTGCGGCGGTTCGAGGTGCCGGGGGACGTACGGGTGGACTCGGGGGTCGAGTCGGGCTCGGTGGTCTCGCCGCACTACGACGCCCTGCTGGCCAAGATCGTCGCATCCGGGACGACCCGTGCGGAGGCGGCACGGAAGCTGGCCACGGCTCTGCGCGGGGCCAGACTCCACGGCATCACGACGAATCGCGATCTGCTGCTGGAGATCCTGACGAGCCGGGCCTTCCTGGCGGGTGACACCGACACCGGCTTCCTCGCCCCCGGCGGCCCGGTGTCCGCCCCCCCGCCCCGCGC
>JABFVJ010000268.1 GCA_013362835.1 Nonomuraea sp.
AAGCCGGACGACGACCAGGACGAGGGCCGGTGAGCCTGCACGACGACGCGGTGGCGGTGCTGTCCTCGTGGACCGCGCCGACCCCCAAGGAAGAGGCGCTGCGCACCGAGTTCCTCGGCCATCTGCGCTCGCACGACGACGCCATGCTGCGTCAGTGCGCGCCCGGTCACCTGACGGCGACCACCGCCGTGCTCACCCACGACGGTTCCCACGTGCTGCTGACGCTGCATCCGAAGGCCGGGCGGTGGCTGCCGATGGGCGGTCACTGCGAGCTCTTCGACGCCTCGCTGGAGGCGGTGGCGCTGCGCGAGGCCACGGAGGAGTCCGGCATTTCCGGGCTTGAGCTGCTGCCCGGGCCGCTGGCCGTGGACAAGCACGAAGTCTGGTGCCATCCGCCGCAGAGCTGGCATCTCGACGTCGAGTACGCCGCGGTCGCCCCTCCCGGCGCCGAGCCCGTGATCAGCGACGAGTCGCTCGACCTGCGCTGGTTCCCGGTCGACGAGATTCCCGAGCCGACCGACGAGGCCACCCGCCGGTTGGCCGTACGCGGCCGCGCCGCCCTCAGCTCGCGCTCACGTCTGCTGGGCTAGAGTCCTTCGCATCGTTCCAAAGGGGGCTGTGTGGAGACTTCTGCCGTCGGCGGCACGATCGTGACACCTCGGCGCAGGCCGCGGAAGCTTCCCGGCAACGTCCTCGCCTGGCTGGCCGTGACACCCTTCGCGGCCTGGGCCGTGGCCAGGGTCGCGGGGCTGGAGCGGGGCTCGCTGCCCACGCAGCTCATGACCGCGACCCCGTACGCGGCGGCCGGGTCCCTGATCCCCCTGCTGATCGCCGCGGCCGGGCGCAAGCGGGCCGCGACCGCCGTCGCGCTGCTCACCACGACCGCGCTCGGCTTCAGCGTGCTGCCCAGGGCGCTCGGCACGGCCGAGGCCACGACCGGCAGGCCGTTCAGGGTCATGACGATCAACATGCTGTTCGGCAAGGCCGACACCCAGACGATCATGAAGCTGGTCCGCGAGTTCCAGCCCGACGTGCTGAGCACGCAGGAGCTGACCCCCGGAGCGGTAGCCGACCTCGACGCGGCGGGCCTGAAGGACCTGATGCCCCATCGCGTGCTCCAGGACGAGTGGGACGCGGGCGGCAGCGGCCTCTACTCCAGGCACCCGGTCCAGCCGCTCTGGGACCTGATCCCGCCGGTGGGCCACAAGATGCCCGCCGCCGTGGTCTCGCTGCCCGGCGGGAAGCCGATCGAGTTCGTGGACGTGCACCCCTATCCCCCGCTCGGCCCCAACGTCGTCAATTGGAACGAGGCACTCGCCGCGCTCCCGTCGGCCGGCCGGGAGACCGTACGGATCCTCGCCGGCGACTTCAACGCCTCGCTCGACCACGCGTCGCTGCGCAAGGTGCTGGCGCGGGGTTACAAGGACGCGGCCGATCAGGTGGGAGCCGGGCTGATCCCCACGTGGCCGGCCAACAAGCGGGTGCCGCCGATCATCACCATCGACCACGTGCTGGTGGACGAGCGGGTCGGGGTCCGGGAGGTCAGCGTACGCGACGTGCCGGGCACCGATCACCGGGCCGTGCTGGCCGAGCTCACCGTGCCCTGACGAGGGCTCGCGTGTTGTCCCAGCCTTCGAGGCCGGGGTCGAGGCGTTCGACGTCGTGCGCGGTGCGGAGGCGGTGCCAGCCCGGGGTGGTGGCGATCCTGCGCGGGCCGGGGGCCTGGGCGCGGAGGGTGGCCACGATGTCGGGATCGTCCAGGTCCGGGGCCGCCCACGCGGGGGCCGGAAGCGTGCAGGCGAGCGCCACCGCGCCGCCGCCCTCCGCCGGGCAGATCGTGATCTCGGCTCGGCCCAGCTCCCTGAACAGCTTGCCGACCAGCAGCGCGGGCAGGTCGGGCGCGTCGGCGGCGATCACGGCCGCCTGGTCTCCGGGGAGGCGGCCGAGTACTTCCTTGAGCGGTTCGTGTCCCTTGATCGTGATGACCTCGGTGCCCGGCCAGACGATCTCCTCCAGGCCGGGGACGCCGGTGACCAGGACCGGGGTGACGAGCTCCAGGCCGGCGACCATCTCGTAGGTGTCCTCGGCCACGGCCTCCAGGAAGGCGTGCGGGTCGACGCCGGGTGGGGCCGCCTGGGACATGTGGGGGCGTACCAGGACGGCGACCGTACGCGTCAACATTCCTCCGGTGCCGTGTGGGCCGCGGCGGAGAATCCTTCGAGGAACCCGCGCGCCCGCTCCGCCTTCGGATACTGTTCTACCAGCGCCCAGAACTTGGCGCCGTGGCTCGGCACGATCAGGTGCGCGAGCTCGTGGATGATGACGTAGTTGATGACCCACTCGGGCAGGCCCTTGAGGCGCGTCGAGATCCTGATCGTGCCGTTCTCGGGCGTGCACGAGCCCCAGCGGTGCTGCTGGTTGTCGACCCAGCGCACGCTCGCCGGATCGGCCTCTCCGTCGAGGTACCTCGCCGACAGTTCCCGCGCCCGTTCGAGCAGGGCTTCGTCTGTCGGTCTTCTTCGTTGTTCCTTGGCGGCCAGCCGGTCGAGCATCCGGCTCACCCATTCATCCGCGTCTTCGCCGCTCAGCCATGCGGGCAGGAGCACGATCGTCTTGTCGCCGTCGCGGTAGGCGGAGACCGTACGCCGGCGACGAGAACTGCGACGGACCTCGACTGTCTCGGGGGGCACATATGCACGTTAGCCGAGACTGGCGAAATTCCACAGAGGGTGGACGTTGTTTCTGCTGGTCAGATGATTAAGAGCCGGTGAATTTGGGCACGCGCCTTTCCCGATGCGCGGCCAGGCCCTCCAGCAGGTCGGACGAGGCCATGGTCACGGGCTGGGCCACGGATTCCCACCTCAGAGCGGCTTCCAGGTCTTGATGGTCTTGGTTCAAGGCGACCTTTGTGAGTCTTGTGGCAACTGGACCCATCTGCGCGATCTTCTGAGCGATGGCCGAAACCTCCGACATGAGGTCATTGTTCGGGAAAGATTGATTTACCAGACCTTTATCTGCTGCTTGGGTTCCCGTCAGCATCCGGCCGGTCAGGAGCATCTCCCTCGCCAGTCCCGTACCGGCCCTTCTGGGGAGGAGGTAGGTGGCCGCCATGCCCGGGTGGATGCCCAGTTTGGTGAACGGGGCCAGCAGCTTGGCGTCGTCGGCGGCGTACACGAGGTCGCAGGCGAGCGCCACGCACAGGCCCGCGCCCACCGCCGGGCCGTTGACGGCGGCGATGGTCGGGACCTCCAGGTCGGCGATCATGAGCCAGGTGCGGTAGAAGGCGAGCATGCGGTCGCGTAGCTGGGGCACGGCTTCGGTGCCGCGCTCGCCGATCCAGGACAGGTCGCCGCCGGAGGAGAACGCGGTGCCGGCGCCGGTGACGACGACGCAGCGGAGGTCTCGGTCGGTGGCCAGGTCGGACATGGTCGCGCGCCAGCTGGACGTCATGGCGTCGGTCATGGCGTTGCGGAGGTCGGGGCGGTTGAGGGTGATGACCACTACGCCGTCGTCTGAGCGGTCGACCAAGAGCTCGTTCATGCGGGGAAGCGTAACGCCGAGGCGGCGGCGACCGCGCGGCACG
>JABFVJ010000101.1 GCA_013362835.1 Nonomuraea sp.
GCCGCGGGGCGGGCCGCGATGGGCGAGCTCACCCGGTTCCTCGACGGGCGCGCCGCGGCGGCGGAGGGCTCGCCGTTCGGCAGGCTGGCCGCCGACGACCGGCTGACCAGGGCCGAGATGCTCGGCATCGCCACGCTCACGGTCGTCGGCGGGTGGAAGCCGCTCGCGGAGATGGTCGGCAACGCGCTGCACTGGCTGCTGCCCCGCGAGGAGGCCGCCGGCCTCGTACGCGAGGGCGGCCACGAGACGGCGGTGTCGGCCGTCGACGAGCTGCTGCGCCTGGAGTCGCCGATCCCGTTCACCGCCAGGGTGACCACCGAGGCGGTCCCGCTCGACGGCGGGACGATCCCGGCCGGGGCCAGGGTGCTGGCCCTGGTCGGAGCCGCCAACCGCGACCCGGCGGTGTTCGACGGGCCCGACGAGCTGCTGGTCACCCGCTCGCCCAACCCCCACCTCGCCTTCGGCGCGGGAACCCACCTCTGCCTGGGCGCGCCGCTGGTCAGACAGGCCGGGGCGCTGCTGCTGAACGGGCTGCTGACCCGATACCCCGGGCTGCGCCAGGCGGGGGAGCCACCCGTGTGGGCCCCCGGCCTGGTGCCGAGGAGGCTGACCGGCTTCACCCTCGCCATCTGAGGCCCGCTACCGGACGTTGGCGCCGCGCCAGCGGAAGGTCAGCAGGCTCAGCAGCAGCGCCGCGACGCACCAGGCGCCCAGCACCGCCGCGGTCCTGCCCAGCTCCCAGGTGCCCGCGGGCTCCACCACCGCGAAGTCGGCCGGCAGGAACACCGAGCGCAGCCCCTGCGTCATCCACTTCAGCGGGAAGAACGCCGCCACGGTCTGCATCCAGGCGGGAAGCTGGCTGTAGGGGAAGAACACCCCGGAGATGAACTGCAGCACCAGGAACGGCAGCGTCACGATCGCCGCGGCCGAGCGCGAGTTCGGGATCGCCGTGCTGAACGCCACCGCCAGCAGCGAGCACGACGTCGCCCCGAGCAGCAGCACCCACCCGAACGTGAGCCAGCGGGCCGCGTCCGGCGGCATCGGCAGGCGGAACAGCGCCACGCCCACGGCCAGCAGGATCGCCGCCTCCAGGACCCCGGTCACCACGACCCGGACGATCTTCCCGACGAAGTAGGCGGACTTCGGCATCGGCGAGGAGGCCAGGCGGCGGATCATGCCGTTGTCCCGCTCGATCGCGATGTTGATCGCCAGGCCGTTGAAGCTGACGCTCATGATGCCGCAGGCGATGATCCCGGCCACGAACATCTGCTTGAAGTCGGTGTGCGTGCCGGGGACCGTGCCGGAGAAGATCGAGCCGAGCACCAGCAGCAGCACGATCGGCAGCAGCAGCGTGAAGAACAGCGACTGCCGGTTGCGGAAGAACGACTTCAGCTCCACCGACGAGCGGGCCGCCGAGGCCCGCCACAGCCCGGAGCCGCCGCCGGCGGCGCGTACGGGGTGGCCCTGCTCGGCCACGATCGCGTTCGAGCTGGTCATGACTGGGCCCCCTGGTTCTCGCGGATCAGCTTGAGATAGACGTCCTCCAGCGTGGGCCGGTGGACCCGCAGGTCGGGCAGCTCGTCGACGCCCGCGCCCGCCGCCCACGGCAGCAGCGCGGCCAGGGTCCGCGTGGGCGAGTCGGTCAGCAGCGTGAGCGTGCCGCCGGGGTCGCTCCCGCCGGAGGGATCGAGGGCGGTGCCGGGCGGCAGGTCAGGAAGGCCGGCCGCGCTCAGCTCGCCGGTGAGGGTGAAGCTCACCGTGGCGGGCGTGCCGCGCCGCCCGCCGAGGTCGCTCACGGGCCCGGTCTCGACGATGCGGCCCGCGATGATCACGGCCGCCCGCTGCGCCAGGGCCTCCACCTCGTCCAGGTAGTGGGTGGTCAGGACGGTGGTCTTGCCCTGGTCGGCGAAGAAGCGGACCAGGTCCCACGCCTCCATCCTGGCCTCCGGGTCGAGCCCGGTGGTCGGCTCGTCCAGGAAGATCAGGTCGGGGTCGCCGACGACGCCGACGGCCACGTCCAGGCGGCGCAGCTGGCCGCCCGAGAGCGTCTGGGCCTGCTTGCGCTCCTTGGCGCCGAGGCCCACCATGTCGATGACCTGCGCCGCGGGCAGCGGCGCGGGGTAGAAGGCGGCGAAGTGCTCGACCACCTCGCGGACGGTCAGGTCCGCGTAGGCGCCCGTGGTCTGCGGCACGATGCCGAGCCGCGCCCGCCACCGGGGCGCGTCCTCGGCCGGGTCGCGGCCGAGGACCCGCACCTCGCCGCCCGAACGCCTGCGCACGCCTTCGAGGATCTCGACCGTCGTCGTCTTGCCCGCGCCGTTGGGGCCGAGTAAGGCGAACACCTCTCCGGGACGGACGTCCAGGTCCACACCCTGAAGGATGAGACTGGGACCGTACTGCTTGCGCAGCCCCCGTACGTGGATGGGGTTCGCCTGATCGTCGGACATGATCTCCTCTTCCTCCTCTTGGGCGTGCGTGGCTCCCGGCGTCAGGTGCAGCAGCAGCAGGGGCAGCAGCAGCAGTTGACGTCGCCGGCCGCGATCGAGTCGAGGTCGCCCTCGCTCAGCTCGGCCATGTCGATCTGCGGCGTCTCGGGGATGTGGAACTCGTACGTGCCGGTCTCCAGGCCGCGTTCCCACAGCGAGACCTGTACGTCGAGGTTGGTGTCGTGGTGACCCTCGGGGACGTTGCGCACGAGGGTGATCTGGGCGCCCGCGGGGACTTCCAGGCCGGCCTCGGCCAGCGCCTCGCGCGGGTTGCTGTCGAGCTTCGCCGAGAATTCCTCGCTCGACCACGCGGTGATCAGGACACGGGTGTAGGCGTTGACGAATTCGGTCCGCTCTCTGGGATTCAGGGCCATTGCGTCCTCCTGGAGCTTTTTCCCCTTCGGCGCGGGTGCGCCGTCTCGCAACGGAGTCTTACACGGCTGAATTCGGAGTGCCTAGACTTAATTTCCGCGGGCCCGGATTAAGTATTGAGAGCCCTCTGCTGAAAAGGTACCCTGCAAATACGCCGACCGGAACAATACGAAGCGATATACGTATTCGGTGGCCGGGAATGCGTATCGGAATATCAATTTACGTAAGCCATCGGGAGAGCCCATGTCCGGGACGTACGTATCCCCCCGGGTGCCGCCGGGACCGGCCGGGACGCAGAGCCTGAGGGCCATGCGCGACGCTCCGCTGGAGTTCGTCACCGCGATGGCGGCCCACGGCGACGTCACCCGCCACGACGCCGACGGCGAGCCGGTCTACATGCTCCACCGCCCCGACCTGGCCAGGCACGTGCTGAAGGAGAACGGCGCGGCCTACACCAAGGACCGCACCCCCGACGACGACATGCTCCGCCCGCTGCTCGGCAACGGCCTGCTGACCAGCAACGGCGCGGAGTGGGCGGCCCAGCGGCGGATGTGCGCGCCGGCGTTCAGGCCCGCCGAGGCCGGCCGGTTCGACCAGGTCATGGTGGCGGCGGCCGAGCAGCTCGTACGTCACTGGGGCACGGGCCGGCCCGTACGCGTCGACCACGACCTGACCTCGCTCACCCTCACCGTGATCGTCAAGGCCATGCTGGGCACCGACATCGGCGCGGCGGGCGAGGGCTTCGGCCGCGCGGTGGACGCGGTCAACCGCTTCATCGGCCACTACGTACCGAGCGACGACCCCGACCCGGCGGACACCGCCGCGCGCTACGCGGGCTTCCACCGCGCGCGGGCCTTCCTCGACCGCGTCACCCGGGTCATCATCGCCGCCCGCAGGGCCGGCGGCGCGGGCCACGACCTGCTCGGCGCGATGCTGGCCGAGGGGCACACGATGTCCGACGCCGACCTGCGCGACCAGGTGCTGACCATCATCATGGCCGGGCACGAGACCACCGCCAAGTCGCTGACCTGGACGCTCTACCTGCTCGACCGCCACCCCGAGGCGGCGCGGGCGGTGCACGCCGAGATCGACGAGGTGCTGGACGGCCGGTCGCCGACCGCCGCCGACCTGCCGAGGCTGCGCAGGTGCCGGCAGGCCGTCCAGGAGGCCATGCGGCTCTACCCGCCGGTCTGGCTCATCTCGCGGCGCGGCACGGCCGACGACGTCCTGGACGGGTACGACGTGCCGGCCGGGTCGCTGGTGTGCGTCAGCCCGTGGGTGCTGCACCGCGACCCCCGGTACTGGGACGAGCCGGAGGCGTACCGGCCCGAGAGGTTCGACCCCGAGCCGGCCGCCCGGCTGCTCAGCCACCAGTACCTGCCCTTCGGCGGCGGGCCGCGCATCTGCGTCGGGCGGCACTTCGCGCTGGTGGAGGCCACGCTCGTGCTCGCCGTCATCCTGCGCGGGCTGCGCATGGAGCTCGTGGCGGGCTTCCCCGTCGAGCCCGAGGCGCTGGTCACGCTGCGGCCCAGGCACGGCCTGATGATGATCCCGAGGCCCCGGTGAAGGCCGGGTCGTACGACGCCGCGACCACCACGTGGGGCGGCGTGACCGGCGAGCTGGCCAGGCTGGAGGCGCAGGCGGCGCTCTCGTTCGACGAGGAGCTGCGCATCATGCGCGACCTCGGGCTGACCCACGAGGGCCCGCTGCTGGAGCTCGGCGCCGGATCGGGCGCGGTCACCCGCAGGCTGCGCGCCGCCGAGCCGGGCATGCCGGTCATCGCCCTCGACGTGGACGCGGGCCTGCTGCGCAACGCGGGCGGCTGCGGCGCCCCGCTCGTCGCCGCCGACGGCATGAGGCTCCCGCTGCGTACGGGGAGCGTCGGCGGCGTACTGCTGCGATACGTACTGCAGCACGTGGGCGACCCGGCCCCGATGCTGGCCGAGGCGCTGCGGGTGCTGCGTCCCGGCGGGCGGATCGTGGTCGTCGAGGTCGACAGCATGTTGTGGGGCCTGGCCGACCCGATGTACCCCGAGCTCGCCTCGGTGCACGCCACCATGGCCCAGGCCCAGCGCGGCGCCGGGGGAGACCGTCAGATCGGCAGGAAGCTCACCAGGCTGCTGCGCGGCGGCGGGTTCGCCGACGTGGTGCTGCGGCCGTTCGCCACCACCAACGACACGCATCCCACCTCGGCCTTCGCCCCGCACCTCGGGCCGGAGCGGCTGGCGCCGCTCGTCGCCTCGGGCGCGCTGCCGATGTCGGGGCTCGCCCTGGCCGCCGACCGCTGGCGGCGCTTCCTCGCCGACCCGGACGCCTGGGTCATGCTGCTCGGCTTCGTCGCCGCCGGGACCGCACCGTACGGCCCGGCCCGAACCCCCAAGAAGGGAACGTCATGAGTCCGTTCTGGAAGATCTTCATCGCGATCTTCGCCTACATCAGCGGCATCGTCGGCCTCGGACTGGCCGTCGTGAACGCCAGCGAGAAGCCGCCCGCGACCTCGCTGGCCGTCGTGTACGGCGCCGCCGGCCTGCTGTTCCTGGCCGTCGGCGTCATGCTCAGCCGCAGAACGAGGTACTGACCCCCGCGGGCCCGCTCACGAGGCGGGATCGCAGGGCCGCACCTCGACGATGTCGCCGGGCGCGTACGGCATCTTGCGCGCCCACGACTCGGCCTCCTCGAAGGTGTCGACCTCGATGATCCAGATGCCGCCGATCTGCTCGCGCCCCACCGCGTACGGCCCCGCGACGGCCGGCCCGTCGGGCCTGACCAGCTTGCCCTGCCTGGACCTGGTCAGCCCGGTCCCGTATTTGACCTTGACCCCCGCCGTGGCCATCGCCTGGCCGAACCGGCGGTGCGCCTCGGCCATGCGCTCGCGCTCGCTCTCGCTGAAGGCGTCCCAGAGCATCTCGTCACCGTGGATCAGCAGCACGAAGTCCATGAGTCGTCTACCTCCCTGTGGGTTCTGCCCCTGAGGCATGCTGGTGCGCGGGCAGAGCCCCGGTCGGCACTATCGTGACATCCTTCCACGGGCGCGGCGGCGTAACCCGGGCCGGTCACCCGGTCCGACGGGCGGGTGGATCAGCGACGCGAACTCCATCAAGGCTCCTTCGCTCACATCTGCCGCCGCGCCAGGCGCGCGAACAGCCCCTGCTCGTCCGTGAGCAGCTCGTCGTACGTCCCCTGCTGGACGACGCGCCCGCCGTCGAACACGAGGATCTTGTCGGCGTCCCGGACGGTGGACAGCCGGTGGGCGATGACCACGCGGGTGGCGTTGAGGCGGCGGGTGCTCTCGGCGATGACGTTCTGGGCGGGGTTGTCCAGGGCGCTGGTCGCCTCGTCGAAGAAGACGATGCGGGGGCGCGAGACCAGCGCCCTGGCGATCATGATGCGCTGGCGCTGGCCGCCGGACAGCGTGTTCGTGCCCTCCGACAGGACGGTGTGCATGCCCATCGGCATGGCCGTGATGTCGTCGGCGATCCCGGCCATCGCCGCCGCCTCCCAGGCGTCGTCGATCGTGTGGTTCGTGCTGCCGATGATGTTCTGCCTGATGTCGCCGGCCAGCAGCGCGCCGTTCTGCAGCACCACCCCGCACTGCCTGCGCACCGCGCCGAGGTCGAGCTCGCCGAGGTCCTGGCCGTCGTACAGGACCGAGCCCGAGTCGGGCTGCTCGAAGCCGAGCAGCAGGCGCAGGATCGTGGACTTCCCGCTGCCGGTGGGGCCCACGATCGCGACGAACTCGCCGGGGTCGATCGACAGGTCGATGTCGGTGAGCACCGGGGCGCCGTCCGCGCCGTACCGGAAGGAGACGCGGGACAGGCTGACGCGGCCCGACAGCTCGCCGGGGTCGGCCTTGCCCGCGTGGTCCTCCGGCTCGGCCTCCAGCACGGGGGCCAGCTTCTCCAGCATCGGCACGATGCTCATGGCGGTGATGGCCGCGCCGGTGAACTGCAGCACCGAGGCGATGAGCAGGTTGAACGCGGCGAAGAAGGCCAGGAACGCGGTGATCGGGAGCTGCCCGCGCAGCGGCCCGGCCGCCACGGCGAAGATCACGACCGAGCAGACCAGCGGGAACCCGGCGTTGAAGGTGGTGACCACGTTCTGCAGCCTCCGGGCCGACGCGCTGGTCGTCCTGGTGGCCATGAAGTCGCGCGTCCAGACGCCGAACGCCTGGTCCTCCGCCGCCGCCACGCGCAGCTTGGGCACCGCCGACAGGAGCTGGAACACGCGGGACGACAGCCGCTGCTCCTGCTCGTACAGGCGGCGTTGCAGGCGGACCTCGAAGAAGCCGGCGACCGCGCACACCAGCACGCCGACCAGCACCAGCAGGGTCGCGAGCAGCGCCAGGCCGACGTCGTAGACGTAGGCGAGCGCCAGATTGGCGACGCCGCCGAACAGCCCCAGCGTGGCGGTCGTCATCACCCCGGACAGCGTCTCCTGGGCCGCGCTCACCCCCAGCACGGTCGTGCCCAGCTCGCCGGTGGAGTACCGGCCGAAGAACGTGACCGGCAGCGACAGCAGCCGCGTCCACGCGCCCGCCTGCACCCGCGCCGACGAGCGGCCCTCGATGCGCAGCGCGGCCACGTTCTGCACGATCGACAGCGCGCCGGCCACCAGCGCGCCGCCGATCACCAGCATCGCGCCCTGCACGATGAGGTCGCGCTCGGCCCGCTGCACGAACGTGCCCAGCACCAGCCCGGTCATCGCCGGCACGAGCAGGCCGATGACCGCCACGAGCGTGCCGAGCGAGGCGAGCACCCACAGGTCGCGGCCGTTGCGGGCCAGCCCGAAGCGCAGCAGCCCGGCCACCGTGCGCACCTCGCGCGGCAGCGGCTGGTACAGCACCTCGGCCTTGGCGGTCAGCGTGGCCGCCACGGCGGGGGTGACGGGCGTGACGCGGCTCTGGCCCGGCTGGGCGACCACGTACCGGGAGCCGATCGGCAGCAGCGCCACCGGCGTGCCGTCGTCGGCCCGGTGGCCCACCATGGGCCCGATGTCCCGCTTCCACCAGCCGTCGTCCAGCCGCACCGAGCGCGTACGCACCCCGGACGCCAGCGCGATGGCCTGCAGCGGGTCGGCCTGCCGGCCCTGGCCAGGCGGCGGCGCGGAGACGGTGAACCCGCCGTGCGAGGCCACGAGCCGGGCCGCGGCCAGCGTCGGCGGGTCGGCGGTGACGTCGGCCAGGCGCACCCTGGCCTCGGTGTCGCGGACCAGCGTGTCGAAGCCGCGGCGGGCCGCCCGCGTGGTGCCCGACTCGCGCTCCCGCCGGCGTTCCAGCGCGGCCAGCTCCTGCGCGCGCTGCCGCTCGACCCGGCGGTCCACCGTGTACAGGAACCGGATCGCGTGCTCGACCCACCGGGCCCAGATCGTCTCGTCGGCCAGCAACTGCCAGGTGGACCTGGCGCGCAGCCGGGTCGCGGCGGTGGTGACCAGCCAGTCCCGCTCGGTCACGGCCAGCTCGGCGCCCGCCGTCAGCACGCCCGCGACGCCGTCGGGCATCTCGACCGCGCCCTCCTCGACGGTGATCCAGCGCACCCCGTCCACCGACCGGGCGGCACGTCCTGCGGCCAGCTCGGTGACCGCGTCCGGCAGCAGCGGGACGAACTCGCGCGGCGGCAGCCCGTCGCGCAGGGCGGTGGCCAGCGAGATCATCCCGCCTTCCAGCCCGCGGACGAACTGGCGGACGGCGAGCCCGTAGTCGGCGGTCGACATCGTGGCCGGCCGTCCGGTGCCCGACAGCTCGCGCAGGCGGGCCAGCGGGATGCGCGACACCCGGGAGCCGAGCACCGGGCGGCCCACGATGCCGTGCCGCGGCCCCCTCGGTGAGCCGGGCAGCAGCGTGCCCTGCCGGACCCGGCACAGGTAGTGCCAGCGGCCGACCGGGCTGCCGTTCTCCAGGCGCACCGCGAACAGGTCGACCGCGCCCTCCTCCACCAGCAGCACCTCGCGCACGCCCGACACCACGAACAGGTTCCCCGCCGAGTAGTCCACCGGCGTGGCGGCCTCGGTGAGGAACGGGGCGAATCCGGCCGTCTTCAGCACCGTCGTCATCCTCCGTCGCCGTTCTTGCGGGAGCTGCGCAGCAGCTCGGCGTAGTGGCCGTCGAGCGCCAGCAGGCCCGCGTGCCGGCCGCGTTCGACCACCTCGCCGCGGTCGAGCACGATGATCTCGTCGGCGTCGCGGACCGTGGACAGCCGGTGGGCGATGATCAGGCAGCCGCAGCCGCGCCTGCGCAGGTTGTCGGCGATGATCCGTTCGGTCTCCGGGTCGAGCGCGCTCGTCGCCTCGTCCAGGATCAGCAGCGTCGGCTGGATCGACAGCGCCCTGGCCAGCTCCAGGCGCTGCCGCTGGCCACCGCTGAGGTTCCTGCCGCCCTCCAGCACCCGGCTGTTCAGGCCGCCCGGCCGGGCCGCGATCAGGTCGAACAGCGCCGCGTCCCGCAGCGCGGAGACGGCCACCTCGTCGGGCACGTCGTCGCTCCACAACGTGAGGTTGTCGCGCACGGTGCCCTCGAACAGGGTGATGTCCTGGTCCACGTACGCGACCGAGGCGGCGACCACGACCCTGGGCAGCTCGTCCCTCGGCAGGTCGTCGAGCAGCACCTGGCCGGAGGTCGGCACGTACAGGCCGGCGGCCAGCTTGCCCGCGGTCGACTTGCCGCTGCCCGAGTTGCCGACGATCGCCACCCGGCGTCCCGGCACGAGCGTGAACGACAGGTTCCTGACGACGGGCGCGGCGAGCGCGTTGTAGCCGAACGTCACGTCGGCGAACTCCAGCCGCCCGTCGAGCCTCCCGTCCAGGCTCTTGGACGGCTCGCGCCGCCGCTCGAACGTCCGCGCCATCGGGTACTTCTCGACGTCGTACAGGCGGCAGATGTCGGCCGAGATGTCCTGGAGCTGACCGCCGAGGTTCGTGAGCTGCGTGACCGGCCTGGACAGCGCGTTGAGCAGCGTCTGGAACGCCACCAGCATGCCGACGCTGATCACCCCGTCCACCACCCGCAACCCGCCGATCAGCAGGATGAGCCCGCTGTTGATCCCGGCCAGCAGCGGCGGCACCACGGTCAGCGTGGCCGTGGCGACCCCGAGCCGCTGCTTGGCGGTGACCGCCTTGGCCAGGAAACCCGCCCACCGCTGGAACGCCGTCGGCTCCGCGCCGGTCGCCTTGACGGTCTCCACGAGCTGCAGCGTGTTGAACGTGGTGGAGGTCAGGTTGCCGAGGTCGGCCCGCAGCGCGGCCACGGCGTCCGTACGGGCCCGCGACACCTGGCGCAGCACCAGGATGTTCAGCAGCGCCATCGCCACTCCGACGAGCCCGAGCAGCAGGTCGTAGCGGATGAGCACGGCCGCGTAGAACAGCACCAGGACCAGGTTCACCAGGGTGACGGCCAGGTCGCGGGAGAGGATCTCGGCGACGCTGTCGTTGGCCTGCACCCGCTTGGCCACCTCGGCCGGGCGGCGCTGGAGGAAGAACTCCACGGGCAGCCGCAGCAGATGCCGGAAGAACCGGGCCGAGCTCACCAGGCTGAGGCGGATCTCCAGGCGCAGCAGGTAGTGCCGCTGCACCGAGGTCAGCACGAACACCACGACCGCCGTGACGCCCATCCCGAACAGCAGCGGCACCAGGTAGCCGGGATCGCGCCCGGTCAGGATCCGGTCGATGAACACCCGGCTGAACGCCGGCCCGATGATGCCCGGCACGACCAGCAGCAGGCTGGCCAGCAGCACCAGCGGGAGCGCCCGGCCCGACGGCATCCGCCGCGCCAGCAGCGCCTGCCCCACCCGCGTCGGCCGCCCGCCCGGCCTGAAGTCCGGCCCCGGCTCGAACGTGAGCACCACCCCGGTGAAGCCCGAGTCGAAGTCGTCCCAGTCGATCATCCGGGGCCCGCCCGCCGGGTCGTTGACCGCGACGGCCTTCCTGCCGAACCGGCTGCGCACCCCCTCCAGCACCATGAAGTGCTGGAACGCCCAGAACACGATCGCCGGCCGGGTCAGCGAGCGCAGGTCCTCCGCCTCCATCTGGAAGCCCCTGGCGATCAGCCCGTAGCGGCGGGCGGCGGCGACCACGCTGGAGGCCTTCGCGCCGTCGCGGGAGACGCCGCAGGCCGAGCGGAGCTCCTCCAGCGGCACGAACTTGCCGTGGTAGCCGAGGACCATCGCCAGCGAGGCGGCCCCGCACTCCACGGCCTCCATCTGGATCACCGTCGGCGTGCGCCGCCGCCATCTCCACCGCCACCGCCGCGCGGCCGCCTGCGGCGCGGCCCGCGCCGCCGTCTCGCCCGTCCGCTCCTTCGGGGGTACGCCGGTCGTGGTCACGTGTCGTTCACCTCAACGTCCGAGCAGCAGGTCGAACAGCGTCTGGCTGCCCAGCCCGATCGCGCCGCCGACCGAGACCTGCGACTGCAGGCCCACCGGCGGCCCCTTCTTGGTGGACCAGGCGTAGCCGGAGGGCGTCGCGGGGTCGCGTTCGAGGTCGACGATCACCAGCCTGGCCGGGGCGTCGTCGAGGTAGCCGCGCGCCACCTGCTCGCCGCCCACCAGGTCGGCCGCCTGCTCCGGCAGCACCGGGTAGGGGCTGACCGAGTGCACCCGGCCGCGCAGCAGCCCGTACGCGCCGGGCGGGGCCGAGGAGACCGACAGCTCGACCGGCTTGCCCGGCACCACGCCCATCGCCCGGTCGACCGGCACGAACAACATCGCGACGAGCCGGTCGCCCGGCGCGTCCGTACGCTCGACGAGCAACAGCTCGTCACCCGGCCGCACCACGTGCCCCGCCACGGCGTCGGCGGCCACCACCCGCCCGGTGAACGGGCTGCGCACCACCCGCTCCTCGCCGTCGGCGGCGACGATCGCCACCGCCTGCCCCTCCCGCACGTCCTCGTCCGACCCCACGAGCATCGAGCGCACCGTGCCGCCGTACGGGGTCTGCAACCGGGCCGTGCCCGCCGGATGGGTGAGGAGCCCCGCGGCCGGCACCGTGATCGGCAGCTTCCCGGCGAAGAACCAGATCCCCGCCGCCACCACGATGATCAGCACCACGAACGTGGCGATCCACCCGCGCGGCGAGGCCAGCAACGTCGGCGAGTCGAGCTCGTCGGGCTCCCGCATCCGCTGCAACGCCTTGAACCGGAACTTCATCTCGCCGCCCGCTCCCGCGCCGTCATGGGCGCCTCACCCCCGGCTGCCGATGATCAGCTCGCCGACGCTGCCCTCGGCGAGGTAGTCCAGGCCGCTGGCGCGCGCGAAGTCGGCCGCGTCGCCGCCTCCGAGCGCGCACACGGCCAGGTCCATGGCCGTGCCGACCAGGTAGAGCGTCTGGTACAGCACGCCCACGTGCTTGAGCACCAGCGAGTAGCCGATCGTCTCGTACTTCCACATCACCCGTCCGAAGCGGGCGGTGACGGTCAGCACCACCTGCGGGTCCCGGGTGAGCTGGGCCGCCGACCTCGCCCGCTCCACCAGCGCCCGTACGGCGGGCGACGGCGCCGCGACCAGCTCCAGGGCGTGCCCGGCGGTGTCGTAGTGCCACAGCCCCGGCTCGATCCCCTGGCAGGAGACGATCACGGGGTAGATCTCCAGCTCCTGCACCGAGCCGCCGGAGGGGTAGGGCCGGTCGGCGAGCTCCTGCCCGTCGGGCGAGGTGAACGCGGCCCGCCGCCGCGCCGACCGGTAGAGCAGCTCGCCGAGCTGGGCCAGCGTGATCGGCGCCTCCTCGTCGTGCTCGCGCAGGGAACGGCGGCGTTCCAGCACGTCGGTCAGGCTCGGATCGGTCTTGGCCAGCAGCTCCAGGTCGGGACGCGGCAGCTCGACCCGTTCCCCGCCGAACGCCGGGGGAGCGGCGGGCAGCGGCTCGAACCGCGAGCCGAACGGGTACGTCCCGCCGTAGCGGCCGGTGAAGCGCGGGCCGCGCGTGTGGGCGTGCAGCCACAGGTCTCGCGGATGCCACTGCGCGGCCGCCAGGTCGTCGTCCTCGGGCCTGGTCGCGAGCACCCCGGCCCCCGCAAGCAGCCGTACCACCTGCCCGGCCGACGGCGTCCCCAGGTCGGCGGGGGTGGCCCAGTCGGACAGGGCGCCGAGCAGGGCGCAGGCGGCGGGGGACAGCTCGACCACGGCCGGGCTGCGCGGGGACCGTACGGTCAGGACGCCGTCCCCGGCGGTGACCACCGCGAAGCGCGACAACCTGACCGGCGTGTCCGGCACGGGCCCCGGCTCCACGCTCCCGGCCCCGACGGGACGCAGCCGGGCGCCCGCCACCGCGTACTCCAGCAGCCCGGCCCTGGCCAGGCGGCGCATCAGCAGGTTCCAGCGCAGCAGCCCCGCCTCGCCGACCGTCGCCGCGAGCGCCGTCTCGCCCACGTCGCCCTCCGCCAGCACCCGCAGCGCGGCGGCGCTCCCGTCGTCCAGGCCGCGCAGCCCGAGCGAGCCGGCCGGTGACGAGATGCGCAGCTCGCCGCCGGACTCCGTCAGCTCCGCGTCGCGCCGCAGGCGCAGCTTCGTCTCACCCATCGCCCCGCTCCTCTCGCGGTTCAGAAGAAGACGCTGGTGGGGTTGAGGTCGTCCTCGGCGCGCGGTTCCGGGATCCAGCCGAGCGCGACCGGCACGTCGTACAGGCGTCCGGGCCCGAGCCGCCGCCAGAAGTGCCGCATGCCGGGCGCGATCACCCGCACCACGCTCAGCTCCAGGTCGGGACGGCTCTGGTCGAGCACGATGACCTCGATCCCGGCCGCGGCGGCCCTGGCCACGCAGGTCTCCACGTCACCGGCCAGATCGCCGCCGCCCGAAGGCGCGTAGTCGGTCAGCGTGCGGGGGCGCTGGGCGGGGTCGGGCACCAGCCACGGCTCCTCGGCCAGCCTGGTCTCCTTCCACCAGGCCAGCGTGGCGACGTCGTCGTCCAGGTAGAGGGTGTTGCCCTGCTCGTCGCGCCGCTCGACCGACGGCAGGAACTGGTTGACCTCCGTCAGCGTCCTGATGGCGGCGACGCGCGGGTCGAGGTGCGCGCCGAAGCCGACGATGACGTCCTCGACCGGGTGGCCCACCCGGTGCGACACCCCCACGAACGCCGGGATGCCGAGGTCGGTCGTGAGGTCCAGCAGCCACAGGTCGCGGTCCATGCCCCGGTAGAACTCGCGCACGGTGTCGACGTACGGGTCGCGCAGCGAGTCGAGGTCGAAGGCCGGCCGCCTGGCCCGGTTGTACCACCACAGGGCCACCGCGTCGCGTTCGACCAGCTCGCAGAAGCCCTGAAGGACGGCCTCCTCGACCGAGTTGCCCGAGGCGTTGCCGTTGGAGTCGCCCACGCAGTAGAAGTGGCGTTCCAGGTCGGGGTGGCCGTACCAGGCGTAGCCGGAGGGCACCAGCCGCTCCCGCTCCTCGGTCAGCGACCAGGCGGGCGACCAGTCGACCGGCAGGTCCGTACGGAACCGCTCGGGCACCAGGTGCAGCCGGTGGGCCGGGTCCTTGTTCCACTCCTCGCGGCCGGCGTACTGGCTGTCGGAGAAGCGCAGCAGCGACTCGGGGTGCACGGCCACCGCCGGGTCGAGGTCGGCGTAGGCGGCCTCGGTCACCGGCTCCTCGCCCCGCCACACCCCCGAGTAGCGCTCGATGGCCTCGCACAGCGCGCTCACCCTGGCCTGCACCTCGGTACGGCCCTTGCCCCCGCTCTGCCCGCGCAGGTTGCGCCGCAGCAGGTCCATGTTGTCGCCGATCATGGCGAAGTTGTGGCCCGCGGTGAAGCTGTAGGTGACACCGTTGTCCTGCTCGGCGAACGTGTGCAGCCGCGTGACCGCCCCGATCAGCGGGCTGATGTGCTTCTCCAGCCGGGCGTACGTACGCGCGGGCGGCTCGATGCGGTAGCCGCCGTCGGTGACGTGCCTGGCGCTCCGCGAGGACAGCACCACCTTGGGGCTGCGCTCGCCGATCAGCGTGGGATCGCCGCAGGCCGGGCACTGCGGCAGCCGGACCAGGGTGTGCTCCATCACGCCCAGCGTGCGCAGGTCGACGGTGGTCATCCGGCCTTCGAGCCGCGAGGAGGCCGCCCCCGCGGCGATCCGCGCCAGTTCCACGGCCAGTAGCCCGCCCGCGACGGCCGGCCCGGCGGGCGCCGACTCCCGCGCCGGATGGTACGGCACGCCGCCGCCGCGCGTGCCCGCCAGATACCGCTCGACCTGCCGGTTCCCGGCCAGCCGCTGCGCCAGGCAGGC
>JABFVJ010000183.1 GCA_013362835.1 Nonomuraea sp.
GCGTCGTCGAAGTTGGCCAGGCGGTTGGCTGTCGCCCGAACCTCGCGCCGCATCCGGCGCTCCTCCCAGGCCAGCACGCTGTCGTGCGCGCCGAGCCGGGTGAGCAGCGCGCTGATCGCGTCGCCGTCGCGCACCACGACCCGGTCCACGCCGCGCACCTCGCGCGCCTTGGCGTGGATCTTCAGCCGCCGCGCCGAGCCCACCAGCGCGAGCGCGGCCTCCGGCCCCGGGCAGGTGACCTCAAGCGACATCGAACGGCCCGGCTCGGTGAGCGAGCCGTGCGCGAGGAAGGCCCCGCGCCAGGCCGCCTCGGCGTCGCAGGCCGCCCCCGCGACCACCTGCCGGGGCAGGCCGCGCACGGGCCGCCCATGGTTGTCGATCAGGCCCGTCTGCCGGGCCAGCGCCTCACCGTCGCGGTAGACGCGCACCACGTAGCGCGAGCCCTTGCGCAGCCCCGCGGGCGCCAGCACGAGCACCTCGGCCTTGTGGCCGAACACCTCGCCGATGTCCTTGATCAGCCGCCGCGCGGTGGCGTTGGTGTCGAGCTCGGCCTCGATCACGATGCGCCCGCCCACCAGGTGCAGGCCGCTGGCGAACCGCAGCAGCGTGGAAACCTCCGCCTTTCGGCAGCACGGCTTCAGCACCGGCAGGCGGCTCAGTTCGTCCTTCACCACACCTGTCATCGCCATAAGCGTTAGTCCTTCCCCCATTCAGACCGGCTCTGGTCAGTCTCTCGCACCTTCGCGCCACGCCGACCAGGATCAACGCTTCTGGAGGAAAATCTCGTCCAGGACGGAGGCAAGACGTCGTGGGTCGTGCCTCGGCGAGCCGTCGGCGGCCGCCACGTCGGCCATGACGAGGCGCGCGCCGAGGGCGGCGGCGGCCTTGTCCAGCGCGTCGGGGTCGTCCACCACGCCGGTGTCGGCGAGCACCACGTCGATCGTCAGGTCGGGCGCGTGCTGCCGGAGCACCTCCAGGTGCTGCTGGGGGGAGAAGTCATCGGTCTCGCCCGCCTGGGGGGCCAGGTTGAGCGTGACGAGCCGTCTGGCCTTGCTCTCGTGCAGCGCGCGGGCCAGCTCGGGGACCTTGAGGTGCGGCAGCACGCTGGTGAACCACGACCCGGGCCCGAACACGAGCCAGTCGGCCTCCAGCACCGCCGCGACCGCCTCAGGGCGCGCGGGCGGGTCCTCGGGCACCAGGGAGATGGCCTGCACCCGGCCGGGGGTGAGCGCGCAGGCGACCTGGCCGCGTACGGTCGAGGTGACGCCGTCGAGCTCCACCTCGGCCACGATGTCGAGCGGCACCGAGGCCATCGGCAGCACCCTGCCGTGGGCGCCGAGCAGCCGCCCCACCCAGTCGAGCCCCGCCACGGAGTCGCCGAGCAGCTCCCACAGCGCCACGATGAGCAGATTGCCCACGGCGTGGCCGTGCAGCTCGCCCTCGCTGCGGAACCGGTGCTGGACGACCTCGCTCCAGGTGATGCCCCACTCGTCGTCGCCGCACAGCGCGGCCAGCGCCATGCGCAGGTCGCCGGGCGGCAGCACGCCGAGCTCGCGGCGCAGCCGCCCGCTGGACCCGCCGTCGTCGGCCACGGTCACCACGGCGGTCAACCGGTCGGTCACCATCCGTAAGGCCGACAGCGACGCGTAGAGCCCGTGGCCGCCGCCCAGGGCCACCACGCCGGGGCCCTTCACGGGGTGGGGACGGCCTGCCTCCAGACGTTCATGGGTCACTCCCGCCCCACATCCCGATGGCTCACCTGGACCTCCATCCCGCGGTCGCGCAGCCGCGCGGCGACCTGCTCGGCCATGGCCACGCTGCGGTGCTTGCCGCCCGTGCAGCCCACCGCGAGCGTCGCGTAGCTCTTGCCCTCGCGCGCGTAGCCGGCCGCGACCACCTGCAGGACCTCCTCGTAGGCGTCGAGGAACTCCTTGGCGCCCGGCTGCCCCAGCACGTAGTCGCTGACCGGCGCGTCGAGCCCGTTCATCGGCCGCAGCTCCGGGACCCAGTGAGGATTGGGCAGGAAGCGGCAGTCGACGACCAGGTCGGCGTCGACCGGCAGGCCGTACTTGAAGCCGAACGAGACGACGTTGAGCCGCAGCCCGGGACGGTCCTCGCCGCCGAAGTAGGCCACGATCTTGTTGCGCAGGTCGTGGACGTTGTGGGACGAGGTGTCGATCACCAGGTCGGCGTTGGCCCGCACCTCGCGCAGGATGCCGCGCTCGCGGGTGATGCCGTCGACCAGGCGGCCCTCGCCCTGCAGCGGGTGGGGCCTGCGGACGTTCTCGAACCTGCGCACCAGCTCCTCGTCGCTGGCCTCGAGGAAGACCACCCGCACGCGTACGCCGCGGCCCTCCAGCTCCTCGATGGCCGCGTTGAGGTCGGTGGTGAAGGCCAGGCTGCGTACGTCGACGACGGCGG
Source organism: Nonomuraea sp. (assembly GCA_013362835.1). The sequence goes on from JABFVJ010000183.1 coordinate 2,422, forward strand.
CCACCTTGTCGGCGGCCAGCTTGACCTTGCCCGCCTCCTCCGCCATCGCGAACAGCAGGCCCGGCGGCAGGTTGTCGATGACGAACCAGCCCAGGTCCTCCAGCGCCTTGGCGGCGGTGCTGCGCCCCGCCCCGGACATGCCGGTGACGATGACGAACGCCGGCTCGGTGCTCATGGCCTCACTCCGTTCGCCCACACCTGCGCTCCCTCGCGGGTGTTCACGGTGAATCTCCCTTCAGCGTCGACACGATGACCTCCGCGATGGACGGTCCGATGCCGGGAACCTCGCAGATCTCGGCCGCGCTGGCCTCGCGTAGCTTTTTGACGGAGCCGAAGTGCTTGAGCAACGCCTGCCTGCGCGCCGGGCCGAGCCCGGGCACGCTGTCGAGCGCGCTCTCCTTCACTGACTTGGACCTCTTGGAACGATGGTAGGTGATGGCGAACCTGTGTGCCTCGTCGCGTACCCGTTGCAGCAGGTAGAGACCTTCGCTTGAACGAGGCATGATGACCGGCTGGTCGTCGCCGGGCAGCCACACCTCCTCCAGCCGCTTGGCCAGGCCGCACACCGCGACGTCGTCGATGCCGAGCTCGTCGAGCGCCCGCTGCGCGGCGGCCGCCTGGGGGCCGGCGCCGTCGACGACGACCAGGTTGGGCGGGTAGGCGAACTTGCGCGGCTTGCCGGTCTCGGGGTCGAAGGGCCCGTGGCCGTCGTCGTCGTCGGCGGCCAGCTCACCGGTGGCGGAGCGTTCCTCCAGGTAGCGGCGGAACCGGCGCATGATCACCTCGTGGATCGAGGCGACGTCGCCCTCCTTGCTCCTGATCGAGAAGCGGCGGTATTCGCTCTTGCGGGCCAGGCCGTCCTCGAAGACCACCATGGACGCCACCACGTTCTCCCCCTGGAGGTGGGAGACGTCGTAGCACTCGATGCGCAGCGGCGCCTGGTCGAGGTCGAGCGCGTCGGCGATCTCCTGCAGCGCCTTGCTGCGGGTGGTCAGGTCGCCGGCGCGGCGGATCTTGTGCTGGGCCAGGGACTCCTTGGCGTTGCGCTCGACGGTCTCCATCAGCGACTTCTTGTCGCCGCGCTGCGGCACGCGCACCTCGACGCGGGCGCGGCGCTGCTCCGACAGCAGCTCGGCGACCGCCTCGGCGTCGGGCGGCAGCGCGGGCACGAGCACCTCGCGCGGCATCGACTCGGGGCTCGCCTCGCCGTACATCTGCAGCAGGAACTGCTCGACCAGCTCGCCGGGCGAGGTCTCCTCGACCTTGTCGACCACCCATCCCCGCTGCCCGCGGATGCGGCCGGCACGCACGTAGAAGACCTGGACGGCCGCCTCCAGCGGGTCTTCGGCCAGCGCGATCACGTCGGCGTCGGTGCCCTCGCCGAGCACGACCGCCTGCTTCTCCAGGGCGCGCTGCAGCGCCTGGATGTCGTCGCGCAGCCGGGCCGCGCGCTCATATTCCTGCTCGGCGGCGGCCTCGCGCATGTCTTTTTCGAGGCGCTTGATGAAGCGGCCCGTGTTGCCCGCCATGAAGTCGCAGAAGTCTTCGGCCAGGTCGCGATGCTCCTGCGGGGTCACCCGGCCCACGCACGGCGCCGAGCACTTGTCGATGTAGCCGAGCAGGCACGGCCGGCCGATCTGCCCGGCGCGCTTGAACACCCCGGCGCTGCACGTGCGGACCGGGAAGACGCGCAGCAGCAGGTCGACGGTCTCGCGGATGGCCCAGGCGTGCGAGTAGGGGCCGAAGTAGCGGGTGCCCTTGCGCTTGGCGCCGCGCAGGACCTGCACGCGGGGGAAGTCGTCGCCCATCGTCACGGCGAGGTAGGGGTAGGACTTGTCGTCGCGGTACTTGACGTTGAAGCGCGGGTCGAACTCCTTGATCCAGGAGTATTCGAGCTGCAGCGCCTCGACCTCGGTGCCGACGACGGTCCAGTCGACGCCGGTGGCCGTGGTGAGCATCGACTGGGTGCGTGGATGCAGCGCGGAGAAGTCGGCGAAGTAGGAGTTGAGCCGCTGCCGCAGGCTCTTGGCCTTGCCGACGTAGATCACGCGGTCGTGCGCGTCCCTGAACCGGTAGACCCCGGGGGAATCGGGGATCGAACCTGGTCTGGGCCGGAAACTCAAGGGGCTGCCCGCTGCTCTCGCCACGGTCAAAGACTAGTAGGCCCCACCGACAAGGTTGCCCGCCGAGCCTTGTGACGGCACGACGGGCCCCGCGCGTACGGACCGGGTCAGGCGAGCGTGATCTGGTCGCCCTCGACCTTGATCGGCTGGGCGGCCAGCGGCTTGTCGGCCGGCCCGTCGGTGACCGAACCGTCGGCGATGTTGAACTTGCTGCCGTGGCACGGGCACACGATCGCGCCGTTGGCGACGCTGCCGACCGGGCAGCCCTTGTGCGTGCAGAGCGCGCTGAACGCCTTGAACTCGCCCGCCGTCGGCTGCGTCACCACGATCTTCTGGTCCTTGAAGACCGTGCCGCCGCCGACGGGGATGTCGGCGGTCTTGGCGAGCGCGCCACCGGCCTGCGTACTCGACTGCGGGGCACTCGACTGCGGGGCGCTGGACTGCCCGCCGCCCGCGTCGGGCGAGGTCGCCGTCGTCTCGGTGCCGCCGCCACAGGCGCTGATCGCCAGCGCCAGCCCGCCTACGCCCACGCCCGCGATCAGCGTCCGGCGGCTTTGAAGGTCATCTGCCATGCGTTCACCCAACCGCAGGCAGGTGAGAAATTCATGAGACGCGGCTTAGGCGAGTCTGATCTTGCCGCCCTCTACCTTGATCTTCTTCTCGGCGAGCGGCGAGCCGGCGGGCCCGTCTGCCACGGATCCGTCCTCGATCTTGAACTTGCTGCCGTGGCAGGGACAGTTGATCGTCCCGTTCGAGACGTCGTCGACCGTGCAGCCCGCGTGGGTGCAGATCGCCGTGAACGCCTTGAACTCCCCCTCCGTCGGCTGCGTGACCACGATCTTCTGACCCTTGACGACCGTGCCGCCGCCGACCTCGACGTCGGCGGTGTCGGCCAGCGCCTTGCCCGACTTCTTCGCCGCCTTCTTCTTGGGCGCCGACGACTCCGCCTCCTCGGCCGGAGCCTCGCTCGCCTGCGTCGTCGGCGAACCGTAGCTCGCGCACGCCGTCAGAACCGCCGCGAGCCCGGCGCCTCCTGCGCCGAGCATGACCGTCCGGCGCGTCGTTTCTGTCATGGTGCGTCCTCCCAGGTTTCGGTCTCACTTCAGGTACGGCCAGCGCACTCGCGCCGGTTCAGCCTGTACGAGCCCAATCCCGGAAACCACGCACAATTACGCGGAACGCTCCACCGTCACACCACGACGATGCCGTCGCCCTCCACCTTGACCTGGTAGACGGTCAGCGGCGCGGTCGCGGGCCCCTTGGTGGCCTTGCCGCTGTCGGCGGCGAACTCGCTGCCGTGGCACGCGCACGTGATCACGTTGTCCTTCGGCGTGCCGACCGTGCACCCCTTGTGCGTGCAGACCGCGCTGAACGCCTTGTAGACGCCCTGCGTGGGCTGCGTCACCACGATCCGCCACTCCGTCACCAGCTTGCCGCCGCCCACGGGCACGTCCGCCGTCTTGGCGATGACCTTGCCCTTGATCCCCGAGACCGGCTGCGCCTTGGCGTCGCCCGCGCCGCACCCCGCGAGCGCGAGCCCGCAGACGGCGACCCCGGCCGCCCCGAGCATCTCCCGCCGCCCGTACGCTCCCCCGTTTTCGGACATGGCTTCGCCCCGATCCGTGACCGTCATGAATTGCCGACCCTTCGCGTCGCCGCTGACCCCCTGCAGGTCAGGCCGTTACCCTTACTTAACTTTATTGGCCACCCCCCTCGGTCCCTCCATCGGCCCGCGGTCAGCGGACGGTAGGCCGCCGGTCAGCGAGGTCACCGAAGCTTCCCCGTATGACTCTCACTGAGACTCCGGCGCGCATGACGTCACGCCCGCGCTGGTGGCGCCGTCCATGGGTGGCTCCGCTCGCGGTGGTGGCGGTCGCGTTCGTCGCGTTCTCCCTGCCGCCCTACCTGTCGCTGGACCCGAGCCGCTCCCGCGTGCCCGCGCCGGACTTCTTCCCGCCGCACTTCGCGGTGCTCTCCCTGCACGTGCTGTTCGGCTCGATCGCGATGACCACGTGCTGCCTGCAGGTCTGGCCGTGGTTCCGCGCCCGTCACCCCCGCGTCCACCGGCGCCTCGGCCGCGTGTACGTCGTCGCCGGCGTGCTCCCCGGCGGCCTGCTCGGCCTGGTGGTCAGCCTGGCCACGCCCTTCGGCCCGGTGACGAGGGCGAGCGGCGTCGTGCTGTCGCTGGTGTGGCTGGGCTGCACGCTGGCGGGCTGGCGGATGGCGAGGCGGCGCAGGTTCGTCGAGCACCGCAGGTGGATGGTACGCAGCTTCGCCCTGACCATGTCCATCATCACCAACCGCCTGTGGGGGGCGGTGTTCTTCGTCACGCTGTCGCCGCAGCTCGACACCACGTTCCACGGTGACGAGGCGTTGCTGGCGAGCACGATCGGCGCGCTGAGCGCCTGGCTGGGCTGGGTGCTGCCGCTGCTGCTGGCCGAATGGTGGCTGGAGCGCGGCGACGCCGTCAGACGTCGCCGCGCCGCCCGCCGCGTCTCAGAGTGAGAGGATCTTCCGCAGGAAGCGCCCGGTGTGGCTCTCGTTCACCAGCGCCACCTCCTCCGGCGTGCCGGCCGCCACCAGCGTGCCACCGCGGGAGCCGCCCTCGGGCCCCATGTCGACGACCCAGTCGGCGGTCTTGATGACGTCGAGGTTGTGCTCGATGACGATCACCGTGTTGCCGCCGTCGACCAGCCGCCCGAGCACCCCGAGCAGCCTGCGGATGTCCTCGAAGTGCAGCCCGGTGGTGGGCTCGTCGAGCACGTAGATGGTCCGCCCGGTCTGCCTGCGCTGCAGCTCGGAGGCGAGCTTGACGCGCTGCGCCTCGCCGCCGGACAGCGTGGTCGCGGGCTGCCCGAGCCGGACGTAGCCGAGGCCGACGTCGTTGAGCGTCTGCAGGTGACGCTTGATCGCCGGGATCGCGTCGAAGAAGGCCAGCGCCTCCTCGATCGGCATGTCGAGCACCTCGGCGATCGTCTTGCCCTTGTAGTGGACCTCCAGCGTCTCCCGGTTGTACCGGGCTCCGTGGCAGACCTCGCAGGGGACGTAGACGTCGGGCAGGAAGTTCATCTCGATCTTGATGGTGCCGTCGCCCGCGCACGCCTCGCAGCGCCCGCCCTTGACGTTGAAGCTGAAGCGCCCCGGCTGGTAGCCGCGCACCTTGGCCTCGGCCGTCTGTGCGAACAGCTTGCGCACGTGGTCGAACACCCCGGTGTACGTGGCCGGGTTGGAGCGCGGCGTGCGCCCGATCGGCGACTGGTCGACGTGGACGACCTTGTCGACCTGGTCCATGCCGTTGATCCGCGAATGCCGGCCCGGCACCGTGCGGGCGCCGTTGAGCTCCTTGGCCAGCGCGTTGTAGAGGATGTCGTTGACCAGCGTCGACTTGCCGGACCCCGACACCCCGGTCACCGCCGTGAACACGCCCAGCGGGAACTCGATGTCGACGCCCTTGAGGTTGTGCTCGCGGGCGCCCTTCACCGTGATCTGCCGCTTCTTGTCGCGCTTGCGGCGCTTGGGCGGGATCGGGATGCTGCGGCGGCCGGACAGGTACTGGCCCGTCATCGACTCCTCGCTGGCGAGGAGCTCCTGGACGGTGCCGGACACCACGACCTGGCCGCCGTGCTCGCCGGCCCCGGGACCGATGTCGACCACCCAGTCGGCGGCGGCGATCGTGTCCTCGTCGTGCTCGACGACGATCAGCGTGTTGCCCATGTCGCGCAGCCTGATCAGGGTGTCGAGCAGGCGCATGTTGTCGCGCTGGTGCAGGCCGATGGACGGCTCGTCCAGCACGTAGAGGACGCCGACGAGGCCCGAGCCGATCTGCGTGGCCAGCCGGATGCGCTGCGCCTCGCCGCCCGCGAGGGTGGCGGCGGCGCGGTCCATGGTCAGGTAGTCGAGGCCGACGTCGAGCAGGAAGCCCATGCGGGCGTTGATCTCCTTGACCACCCGCTCGGCGATGTGCATGTCGCGGTCGGACAGCTTCAGCTCCGACAGGAACTTCGCGCACTCGCCGATCGACATGGCCGCGACGTCGGCGATCGACCTGTCGGCGACCGTGACGGCGAGGGTGACCGGCTTGAGCCTGGCGCCCTTGCAGGCCGGGCACGGGATCTCGCGCATGTAGCCCTCGAAGCGCTCGCGCGTGGCGTCGCTCTCGGCCTCGGCGTGCCGGCGCTGCACCCAGGGGATGACGCCGTCGAAGGTGGTGTAGTAGGAGCGCTGCCGGCCGTAGCGGTTGCTGTAGCGGACGTGCACCTGCTCGTCGTGGCCGTACAGCAGCGACTTCTGCGCCTTCTTGGGCAGTTTCTCCCACGGCGTTTCGAGGGTGAACCCGACCGTGTGGCCGAGCGCCTCGATCAGCCGGACGAAGTATTCGCTGGTGTGGCCGCCTGACCAGGGGTGCAACGCGCCCTCGCCGAGCGCGCGCTCGGGGTCGGGCACCACCAGGTCGGGGTCGACCTCCATCTTGGTGCCGAGGCCGGTGCACTCGGGGCAGGCGCCGAAGGGCGAGTTGAAGGAGAACGAGCGCGGCTCCAGCTCCTCGAACGACAGGTCGTCGTAGGGGCAGTAGAGGTGCTCGGAGTAGAAGCGCTCGCGGCCCGGGTCGTCTTCGGGCAGGTCGACGAACTCCAGCGTGATCGTGCCGCCGGACAGCTGCAGCGCGGTCTCGACCGAGTCGGTGAGCCTGCGCCGCGAGGACTCCTTGACCGACAGGCGGTCGACGATGACCTCGATGTCGTGCTTCTCGTACTTCTTCAGCGTCGGCGGCTCCTCCAGCCGCACGACCGTGCCGTCGACCCTGGCCCTGGCGAAGCCCTTGGTCTGCAGCTCGCGGAAGAGCTCGGCGTATTCGCCCTTGCGGCCGCGGATGACCGGGGCGAGCACCTGGAAGCGGGTGCCCTCCTCCAGGTCCATGACGCGGTCGACGATCTGCTGCGGCATCTGCCGGGCGATCGGGCGGCCGCAGGCGGGGCAGTGGGGCTTGCCGATGCGCGCCCACAGCAGGCGCAGGTAGTCGTAGACCTCGGTGATGGTGCCGACGGTCGAACGGGGGTTCTTGCTGGTGGCCTTCTGGTCGATGGACACCGCGGGCGACAGGCCCTCGATGAAGTCGACGTCGGGCTTGTCCATCTGGCCGAGGAACTGGCGGGCGTAGGCCGACAACGACTCGACGTAGCGCCGCTGCCCCTCAGCGAAGATCGTGTCGAAGGCCAGGCTCGACTTGCCAGAGCCGGACAGGCCGGTGAAAACGATCAGAGAGTCTCGCGGCAGGTCGAGCGAGACGTCTTTGAGGTTGTGTTCTCGTGCACCACGCACGATCAGGCGGTCTGCCACGGCGATCCCGGAGGTCGAAAGGCGGATAGGTCCACGGGGGATGGTAGACGGGGGCACCGACATTTTCGGCGACCCGATCCTCGGCCCCCGAAAATCCGTCCCTCACAGGTTACGGCCATCTCCCGCCTTGGCAGGAGCCCTTTGACAGTCAACCGTCTGACCTGCCACTTTATGCCCGAGCCCAACACGGACGCCCAAATGATGAAATATCCAGACATGAACGTTCTACCCGCGGTCCAGGCCGAACTCGCCTCCGCGACCAACCAGTTGCTGGCCACGGCCGCGTCCCTCTCCGACGCCGACGTCGCCGCACCCTCCCTGCTGCCCGGCTGGAGCAGGGGGCACGTGCTCGCCCACCTCGCCGGGAACGCCGCCTCCCACCTCAACCTCCTGACCTGGGCCAGGACCGGCGTACGAACCCCGCAGTACTCCTCGGCCGAGGCCAGGGACGCCGAGATCGAGGCCGTCGCCGCCCGTCCGGCCGCCGCGCACCTCGCCGCGCTGGAGGACAGCGCGGGCCGTCTGGCCGCCGCGTTCCGCGACCTGCCCGGCGAGGCGTGGTCCGCGCCGGTGGAGGGCATGCGCCCGCCGCCGCACCCCGCCTGGTACCTCCTGGTACGCCGCCTGCGCGAGGTGGCCGTCCACCATGTGGACCTGGGCGCCGGGTACCGCCCGTCGGACTGGCCGGAGCCGTTCGTCCGCCGCGAACTGCACGACTGCCGCCTGTCGTGGCCGTACGAGCGCAGCACGGTGAGCGAGATCGTCCTGACCGGCGAGCCGCAGCAAAGGTGGCAGAACCTGGGCAAAGGCCCCGCCGTACGGGGTGCGCCCGCCGACATGCTGGCCTGGTTGACCGGAAGGTCGGACGGCGAGGGCGTTACGCTGGTGCCCGCGGGGCAGTCGTCGCCGCCCGGTGCAGGTGGCGCGGTTCTCCCCGAGCCGCCGCCGTGGCTGTCGATGCCGGCCCCCGCTGATCTGCCCGCGACGCCCCCAGAGGACTACCCATGACCTACACAGGCGACGTCCGGGTCGGTGGCCCCGCCGACGTGCGCGAGCTGCCCGCCCTGACCATCTGCAAACTGGCGGTCGGCCCGTACGACAACAACGCCTATCTGCTGCGTTCCACCGATACCGGCGAGGGGCTGCTGATCGACGCCGCGGCCGACGCCGACCGGCTGCTGGCGCTCGTCGGCGACCAGCCGCTCGGCGCGATCGTCACCACCCACCAGCACGGCGACCACTGGCAGGCGCTCGAACAGGTCGCCAAGGTCACTGGCGCCGAGGTGATCGCCCATCCGCTCGACGCGCCGGCCCTGCCGATCCCCGTCGACCGCACGGTCGAGGGCGGCGACACGATCTCCCTGGGCCCGGTGACCCTGCAGGTCATCCACCTGCGCGGCCACACGCCCGGCTCGATCGCCCTGCTCTACGACGGCGGCCCCGAGGGCCGCCACCTGTTCACCGGCGACTCCCTGTTCCCTGGCGGCGTGGGCAACACCCAGAAGGACCCCGAGCGCTTCGAGAGTCTCTACACCGACGTCGTCGAACGCATCTTCGACCGCCTGCCCGACGACACGTGGGTCTACCCCGGCCACGGCAAGGACACGACCCTCGGTGCCGAACGCCCGTCGCTGCCGGAGTGGAAGGCCCGAGGCTGGTAGCACGACACGTGCGGCCAGGACGCGTACGAACGCTCCTGGCCGCCAAGTACGACATCCATCCATCAATGCTGAAGATGGACGATAAATCCCCTAGTTGCCGATGCGCTCGGCTTCCTTACGCTGCTCCCGCTTGTAGAACAACATCCGCAGCGGGATCGCCGCGACGAGCGCGATCTGCATGGACGCGCCGATCTTGATCGGCAGGTCGCCGCCTTCGGGCCAGGCGACCCAGAAGGTGAGGAACGCCACGTTCACCATGATCCAGCCGAGGACGACGGCCGCGAGCTGCCCCTTGGGCTTGGGGTACTCGATGCGGCTGACCATCAGCCAGGCCACCCCGAGCATGGCGAGCAGAGTCCAGATGCTGGGCTGGAACAGCAGCACGATGGAGATCACGGTCATGGCGCCCATGGGGATGGGCAGTCCCATGAAGTCGCCGCTCTTGGTCTTGACGCAGGCGAAGCGCGCGAGGCGTACGACACCGGCGACGAGCACCGCCGCGGCGGCGGCGAGCACCGCCGTGAAGGGCACCTGGTCGGTGAACCCTCCCCAGACCACGATCATGAACGCCGGCGCGAAGCCGAAGCTGATCACGTCGGCCAGGTTGTCCAGCTCGGCGCCCATCGCCGAGGCCCGGAAGCGGCGCGCGACGAGCCCGTCGAACAGGTCGCAGGTCGCGCCGATGAGCAGCAGCACGATGGCGGTGGCGAAGTAGCTCGGGGCGGGCGTGAACCGGTGCTCGTCCTGAAGCTGCTGGATCGCCGAGTACGCCAGGACGCAGACCGCGAGGAACCCGCAGACCGCGTTGCCCAGCGACAGCGAGTCCGCCGCGGACAGGCGGAACGCCTTGCCCACGGGACCGCGAGGTTCTTCCTCGTCCGCCTGCCAGCTGCCTGCGTCAGCCGTGGTCAATTCTGGTCACCCCCGCAACCGTCTTCTCCCCCACGGAGACCGCGGGCGAGATGCCTTCGGGAAGGTAGATGTCGACCCGCGAGCCGAACCTGATGAGCCCGACGCGCTCGGTCTGCGCGACCTTGGCGCCGGCGCTCAGGTAGGGCACGATCCTGCGCGCCACCGCGCCCGCGATCTGCACCATCTCGATGTCACCCAGCGCGGTCTCGAAATGCCACACCACGCGTTCGTTCTGGTCGCTGTCCTTGTTGAACGCCGGCAGGAAGCCACCCGCCACATGCTGCACGGAGGTGACATTTCCCGCAAGAGGCGCACGGTTGACGTGCACGTTCAGCGGACTCATGAAGATGGCGACCCTCGTGCGGCCGTCCGGCCACGGGTCGATGCTCTGCACCACGCCGTCGGCGGGCGACAGGATCCGGCCGTGGCCGGGAGCGCGTTCGGGGTCGCGGAAGAACCAGAGCATGCCACCGGTGAGCGCGCTCAGCGGCACGGCCGCCAGGGCCCAGCGCCGGTTCCGGCGCGTCAGCAGCGTGGTGGCGGCCGCCGCGGCCGCCGTCGGGAGGAGCCACGGGGAGACCCCGCGCGCGAGCCTGACGCGGCTCGGCTTAGCAGAATCGTCTGACACGTACAACCTTTGGTGGTGACTGGACTAGGCGCTTGCCATGTTGTTACGGGAACTCGCAACTATTACACGGCGCAACTACACAAGCAAAGCGCCTCGAAAGCCGTTTCGCTAGACCTGCTCCGGGTGCGTTTGCTCGCCCTCGCCGCTCATCATGCGGGCTTTGATCAGGCTCGCCACCGTGGTGATCGCCATGGTGGCGCCGATGACCGTGAGGGACACCCAGATGGGAATTTCGGGCGCCCAGGAGACGCCGCTGGCATGCAACGCCTCCATTATCAGCTTAACCCCGATGAACCCGAGGATGAACGCCAGGCCATAGCTGATGTAGACGAGCCGCTGCAGCAACCCGCCCAGCAGGAAGTAAAGCTGACGCAGCCCCATCAGGGCAAATGCGTTGGCCGCGAAGACGACGAAGGGGTCTTTGGTGAGCCCGAAGATGGCGGGAATCGAGTCGAGCGCGAACAGCAGATCGGTGGTGCCGATGGCGACCATCACGATGAGCATCGGGGTCACCATGCGCCGGCCGTCGATCTTCACGCTGACCTTGGAGCCGACGTATCCCTCGGTGGTCGGGAACGCCTTGCGCACCCACCTGAGCAGGATGTTCTCGTTGAACTCCTCTTCCTCGCCCTTGAGGTGCTGCCGGATCAGATTGACGGCGGTGTAGACGAGGAACGCGCCGAACACGTAGAACAGCCAGCTGAACCGCTCCAGCGCGGCGGCCCCGAGCGCGATGAAGATGCCGCGCATGACCAGCGCGAGCACGATCCCGACGAGCAGCACCTTGTGCTGGTAGGCCCGTGGCACCGCGAACCTGCTCATGATGATGAAGAAGATGAACAGGTTGTCGACGCTCAGACTGTATTCAGTGATGTACCCGGCGAAGAACTCCCCCGCTTTGGCGGCCCCGAACGTGGCCCACAACCCCACGCCGAACACCGCGGCGAGGGCGACATAGAAGGTGACCCAATATCCGGCCTGCCGCATGGAGAACTCACGAGCTTCACCACGGTCGACGATCCACAGGTCGACGGCGAGGACGACCAGGAGCCCGCCGATGACGGCGATCCAGGCCCACATGGGTACGGTCACGATTACAAACCCTCCGGCATGCATGACTCAGTGCCGGAGGTCTCTCCCGCCCGCCGAAAGCGCGGACCGGCAGCCCCGGGGGCCCCGTGGAGCGGGGCTGCACCGTGATGACGGGGCTGTCGCGAAGGGATACTCCCCTCCCTAACCCACGCAGTATACGCCGAGCAGGGAGCTAATCATCCATCCGATCTTGCCGCCCGATACACCCCGAGAACGGCCTCCACGGCATCGTCACCGTCCGGCAGCTCCCGCCCCCGCCGCGCCGCCGCCTCCGCCAGCTCGCCCGCGAACTCGGGCTCGCCGAGCACCCTCCGCAGCACGCCCCGGAACGCCTCGGCGTCCCCGTACGGCACGAGCACCCCGGCGTCGCCGACCAGCCCCGGGATTCCGCCCACCGCGGACGCGATCACCGGCCTGCCCGCCGTCAACGCCTCGCTGATGTTGAGCGGCAGCCCCTCCCACCGGCTGGCCGCGACCACGACGGCAGCCGCGGCGAGCAGATCGGGAATGTCCTCCCGGTTGCCCAGCAGCACGACGGGAAGCCTCTGGTCCTCGATCCGCTCCTGCAGCTCGCCCCGCAGCGGCCCCTCCCCCGCGATGGCGAACAGCGGCTCCGGCGCCTCCCACGGCCCCGCCGCCACCTCCAGCAAGGTGTCGAGTCCCTTCTGCTGCGCGAGCCTGGCGATGGTGAGCGCGACCGGCCGCTCTCCCGCCCCCAGCTCCTCCCGGACCTCTGCCGGCGTACGCCTGGCGGGCCGCAACGCCGGCGCCGGCACCACGGCCTCCGCCACGTTCCGCGCCCCCAGCGCTCCCATCCGCGCGCCAAGCTCCGGCGATACCACCAGAATCCGATCGGCCCGCCGCGCCACGATCC
>JABFVJ010000224.1 GCA_013362835.1 Nonomuraea sp.
CGCGCCGGCTTCTCCTCGTCGGCCGGAGCCGCGGCCACCTGCTCGGCGGCGGAGGGACGGGACTCGTTCTCCTCCTCGCGCTCCTCCTTGCCGCCCGCCAGGCCCTTGATGGAGTTCTTCATCCGGTCCACCACCAGCAGCGCCTGCCCTGCGGCGCTGAGCGTGGTCTGGACGACGAGCAGCGGGAGGTCCTTGGCCTTCTCCTTAAGTTCGTCCTTGTTCGTTACGGTTCTCGCGATGTTGCGTATCACGTCGCTGAGGGACATGACGTCTCCCTGGGAGGTCTGTATTGGACGGCCAGTCTGGCAAACGGTGGGCGACCACGCACGCGCAGGCCTGAATGCCGCTCCACGTAGCATAAGAAGTATGGAGCCCCAGTCCCTCACTTCCCGCCGAGTACTCGTAGCCAAGCCACGCGGCTACTGTGCCGGAGTCGACCGAGCCGTGGTAGCGGTAGAGAAGGCGCTGGAGCAGTACGGCGCGCCGGTCTACGTACGCAAGCAGATCGTGCACAACACCCACGTGGTCAAGACCCTTGAGGCCAGGGGCGCCATCTTCGTCGAGGAGACCGAGGAGGTGCCCGAGGGGGAGATCGTGGTGTTCTCGGCCCACGGCGTCTCGCCGGCCGTCCACGACGAGGCGAGGCAGCGCGGCCTGCGCACCATCGACGCCACCTGCCCGCTGGTCACGAAGGTGCACAACGAGGCGAAGCGGTTCGCCGCCCAGGACTACGACATCCTGCTCATCGGCCACGAAGGCCACGAAGAGGTCGAAGGCACCTCGGGTGAGGCCCCGGAGCACATCCAGCTCGTCGACGGCCTCGACTCGGTCGAGAAGGTCCAGGTGAAGGACCCCGACAAGCTGGTGTGGCTCTCGCAGACCACGCTGTCGGTCGACGAGACCACCGAGACGGTCGCCCGCCTCAAGGAGCGCTTCCCGACGCTGATCGACCCGCCGAGCGACGACATCTGCTACGCCACCCAGAACAGGCAGGTCGCGGTGAAGGAGATCGCCGCCGAGTCGCAGCTCGTGATCGTGGTCGGCTCCGAGAACTCCTCCAACTCCAAGCGCCTGGTCGAGGTGGCCAAAGACTACGGCGCCGACGCCGCCTACCTGGTCGACAACGCGGGCTTCATCCGGGACGAATGGCTCGAAGGCGTCACCACGGTCGGCGTGACCAGCGGCGCCTCGGTGCCGGAAGAGCTGGTCGACGAGGTGCTCGCCCGCCTGGCCGGCCACGGGTTCGGCGACGTGCGCGAGGTCGAGTCGGTGCAGGAGAGCATGCGTTTCGCGCTGCCCCACGAGCTCCGCAAGGACCTGCGCGCGTCCTAGTCCTCGCCGCGCGGGGTGCCGTAGACCTTGGGCTCGAAGTAGCCCTCGGGCTCGGGCACGAACGGCTGACGCGGGCGCGGCACCTCGGCGGCGCCCGCCCGCAGCTCCTCGCGCAGCTCCCGTACGTTGTCGCGCAGCCCGCGCCGCCACGCCACGGCCAGCACCACGGCCGACCCGGCGAACAGCCAGGGCGCGCCGCGCGTCAGGGAGCTGTACAGGCCGAGCGCCAGCGACTGCACGATCGACACCGAGCCGAACGCGCGCCCCAGCTCGACGAAGAGCGTCGCGCAGAAGAACACCAGCGGCGGCGTGACCACCAGCGACAGCAGCTCGCGCCGGTTGACCAGCAGCGCCCCCAGCAGGCTCGCCAGCACGAACGCCGCCCCCACGAGGTAGGGCAGGTCGAGCAGGGCGGTCAAGACGTAGCCGGCCAAGGTGGCGACCAGGGCGAGCGCGATGGCGCCGCGAGCGGTCAACCTGACGGCGGAACGCCTGCCCTTCTCTGCCACTGTCACACCCCCGTTTACGGCGACCCGCCTGCCAACTTACCGTTCGCGTGCGAAATGAGAGACGTGGTTTCGAGCAGTTCGGGGGAGGCCAGCGGTCTCGGCAGCCCTTCCAGCATCTCGGGGGCGTCGAGATCGCCGTCGACGACACCCAGATCGTGCAGTTTGCGCGCGGTGACCAGGACGCGGCTTTCGAGCGAACCGACCGACTTGTTGTACGCCTCCACCGCCCGCGTCAACGCCCTGCCCAGCGACTCCACGTTCCTGCCGAGGGACGACAGCCGCTCGTACAGCTCCTTGCCCAGCTCGAACACCGCCCGCGCGTTCTCGCTCAGCGCGGCCTGCTGCCAGGCGTAGTGCGCGGTGCGCAGCATCGTGATCAACGTCGTCGGCGTCGCGATGTGCACCCGGCGCGTCATGGCGTACTCCAGCAGGGCGGGGTCGCGTTCGAGCGCGGGCGCGAGGAACGCCTCGCCCGGGATGAACAGCACCACGAACTCCGGCGACGGGTTGAACCCCTGCCAGTACGCCTTGGCCGCCAGCCGGTCGACGTGCTCGCGTACGTGCCGGGCGTGCGCGTCGAGCCGGACCGTGGCCAGCGACTCGTCGGACGCCTCCGCCGCCTCCAGGTAGGCCGCCAGCGAGACCTTGGAGTCGACCACGATGTTCTTGCCCCCGGCCAGCCTGACCACCATGTCGGGACGCATGGCGCCCTCGGTGACCTGCTCGTCGAAGTCGCAGTAACGCTGCATCCCGGCGATCTCGGCGACCCTGCGCAGCTGCAGCTCGCCCCACCGCCCGCGCGCCTCGGGCCGCTGCAACGCCCTGACCAGCGCGGTCGTCTGCGAACGCAGCTGCTCGTTGCTCTGGCGTACGAACTCCATCTGCTTGACCAGCTCCGCCCGCGCCGCCCGCTGCCCCGACTCGGTGTCGCGAAGCTGGGACTCCACCCGCGCGAGCGCGTCCTTCAGCGGCTCGACCAGGTGCTCGACGGCCTGCCTCCGCTGGTCGAGATCGCCGGCGGCCTCCGCGCGGCTGGCCGAGAGCCTGGTCTCGGCGAGCTCCAGGAACCGTACGTTGTTGACGTCGAGCGCGCGCGTGGACAGGGCCTGGAAACGCTCGGCGAGCTGCTCCTCGACGTAGACCAGCTTCTCGGCGGCCGACTTGGCCCGCGCGTCGGCCTCGGCCACCCGCACCGCCGCCCGCGTCCTGGCGACCAGGAATCCGACGAGGAGTCCGAGGGCGAGTCCGATGAGAAGCGAGACGACATCCACTCCATCGATGATTGCAGCACATCGGGCGTGGATCTTCCCGACACGCTTGCGGAATCCGCTTGTGCGCGCCTTCGCCCGTCACGCAGAGTAGGGGAATGGCTACAGGTACGAGCCTCGCCGTCGCCGTCTCCGCCGTGTCGCTCGCCCTGATCGCCCTGGCCGGAGCCGTGATCGCGGGCTCCGGCACGTTCGCGCCCGCCCCCTCGCCGTCGCCCTCCCTCCCGGAGCTGCGCTGGACGCCCGGCGCCTGCGTCACCGCCGGCTACGCGCTGACCGCCTGCAACGGCGGCGACTTCGAGGTCCTGGCCATCGCCCACGACCCGCCGCTGCCCGCCGAGTGCCCCGCCGACACCGACGACGTCCTCCGCGTGGGACCGGGCCGTACGGCCTGCGTACGGGCCTTCCTGGCGCCGCACCAGGGGGCGCCGGGCGGTGGCGGCGGCCTGCTCGGGCAGATCGGAAGAGCACA
>JABFVJ010000461.1 GCA_013362835.1 Nonomuraea sp.
GCACGCGGTGACGACCGCCAGCAGGGCCGCGCCCGCGACCACCGGTCCGATCTTCATTGGGGGGTACCTTCCTTGGTTTGGTTGGCCCTTAGTTGGTTGGCCGGAGCCGCAGCCCCTGCATGCCGCCGTCGACCGCGAGCGCGGTGCCGGTGGTCGCGGCGGCCTCGGGGCCCGCCAGATAGGCGATCGCCGCGGCGACCTCCTCGGCGCTGACCAGGCGGCCCATGGGCTGCCGGGCGTTCAACGCCGCGCGTTCGGCCTCGGGGTCGTCGGCCGCGTCGAGCAGCCGCCCCACCCATGGGGTGTCGGCGGTGCCCGGGTTGACGCAGTTGACGCGAATGCCCTCGCGTACGTGATCGGCGGCCATGGCGAGCGTCAGCGACAGGACCGCGCCCTTGGTCGCGCTGTAGAGCGCCCGGCTCGGCAGCCCCGCGGTGGCCGCGACCGAGCAGGTGTTGACGATCGCCGCCTGCTCCGACCTGCGCAGATACGGCAGCGCCGCCCTGCTCACCCGGACCATCCCGAACACGTTGACCTCGAAGACCCTCCGCCACTCCTCGTCCGGGTTGTCCTCGACCGTGCCCTGGGCGCCGATGCCGGCGTTGTTGATCACGATGTCGATCCCGCCGAGCCGTTCGGCGGCCTCGGCCACCGCCGCCCGTACGGAGGCGTCGTCCGAGACGTCCGCCTTGATGCCGATGAAGGGGTCGCCGGGCGGGTTGAGGTCGAGGCAGGCGACCTTCATCCCGCGCTGGACGAACAGGGTGGCCGTGGCCAGCCCGATGCCGGAGCCGCCTCCGGTCACGATGGCCTTGAGACTCATGACGCGGCCCTCCAGACCTCGCCGCCGGGGAACGTGTGGGCGGCGATCGACGCCGCGTGCATCTCTGCGCTGAAGCCGGGGGCCTCAGGGGCGGTGTAGCGGCCGTTCTCGATGACGACCGGGTGCACGAAGTGCTCGTGGAGGTGGTCGACGTACTCGATCACGCGGCCGTCCATCGTGCCGGTGACCGCCACGTAGTCGAACATGGACAGGTGCTGCACCAGCTCGCACAGCCCGACGCCGCCCGCGTGCGGGCACACCGGGACGCCGAACTTGGCCGCGAGCAGCAGGATCGCCAGGTTCTCGTTGACCCCGCCGACCCGCGCCGCGTCGATCTGCAGGTACGAGATCGCGCCCGCCTGCAGGAGCTGCTTGAACACGATGCGGTTCTGGACGTGCTCGCCGGTGGCGACCGGGACCGGCCTGATGCCCTCGGCGATGGCGGCGTGGCCGAGCACGTCGTCGGGGCTGGTCGGCTCCTCGACCCAGTGCGGGCCGAACGGGCGCAGCGCGCCGACCCATTCGATGGCCGAGGCGACGTCCCAGCGCTGGTTGGCGTCGATCGCGATCGGGAAGTCGGGACCGCAGACCTCGCGGGCCACCCGGAAGCGGCGCACGTCGTCGGCGAGGTCGGCGCCGACCTTGAGCTTGATCTGCCCGAACCCCTGGTCGAGCGCCTCCTTGCAGAGCCGCCGCAGCTTGTCGTCGTCGTAGCCGAGCCAGCCCGGGGAGGTGGTGTAGGCGGGGTAGCCGACCTCGATCAGCCGCTTGATCCGCTCTTCCTTACCCTTTTCCCCATTTTTCAGGATCTGTAGGGCTTCGTCCCGGGTGAGTGCGTCGCTCAGGTAGCGGAAGTCGATCAGGTCGACGATCTCCTCGGGGGACATCTCGGACAGCAGCCGCCACACCGGCTTGCCCGCCCGCTTGGCCCGGAGATCCCAGAGCGCGTTGACCACGGCGGAGATCGCCATGTGCATGACGCCCTTCTCCGGACCCAGCCACCGCAGCTGCGAGTCGTAGACCAGCTCCTTGTACAGCGCGCCCAGGTCCTCGACGTCCCGGCCGAGCACGTACGGCTCCAACGCCCGGATCGCCCCGGTCTGCACGTCATTGCCGCGCCCGATCGTGAACGCGAACCCGTGCCCCTCGACCCCGTCGTCGGTCCTCAGCACCACGTAGGCCGCGGAGTAGTCGGGGTCGGGGTTCATCGCGTCCGACCCGTCCAGCTCACGCGACGTCGGGAACCGTACGTCGTGCGTCTCCAGCGCGACGATCTCGTACGCCATCAGGCCTGCCCCACCGTCTGGCGCTGGCGGCCGAGCCCCTCGATCTCCAGCTCCATCACGTCGCCGGCACGCAGGTAGGGCTGGCCCGGCATGCCCATCGCGACCCCGGCCGGAGTGCCGGTGTTGATCACGTCACCGGGTTCGAGCACCATGAACCGGCTCAGGTACCGCACGATCTCCGCCACGTCGAAGATCATGTCCTTGGTGGTGCCGTCCTGCCGCCGCTCGCCGTTCACCCACAGGCCGAGCGCGAGGTTCTGCGGATCGCCCACCTCGTCCGCCGTCACCAGCCACGGCCCCAGAGGATTGAACGTCTCGCACGACTTGCCCTTGTCCCACTGCCCGCCGCGTTCGAGCTGGAACTCCCGCTCGGAGACGTCGTTGGAGATCGCGTATCCAGCGATCACGTCCAGCGCCTCCTCCCTGCTGTCGAGGTAGCGCGCCCGCTTGCCGATCACGACCGCCAGCTCCACCTCCCAGTCCGTCTTCACGCTGCCCCTCGGCACCAGCACCTCGTCGTACGGGCCGATCACGGTGTCGGCGGCCTTCATGAACACCACCGGCTCGGCCGGCGGCTCGGCACCGGACTCGGCGGCGTGATCGCGATAGTTGAGCCCGATGCAGACGACCTTCCCTGGCCGCGCAACCGGCGCCCCGACCCGCAACCCGGAGCCATCAGCCTTCACCGACAACCCGGAGCCATCAGCCTTCACCGGCAACCCGGAGGCGTCAGCCTTCACCGACGATCCGGAGGCGTCAGATTTCTCCGGCCGCGCGACCGACGTGCCGCCCCACCACGCGGAGGCGTCGATAACGGGCAACTCGCCACGCTGGAGCGCATCCCGGACACGCGCCACTCCCCCGGAGGCGAGGAAGGCCCCGTCGATCTCGGGCTCCCCGATGTCGCGGAGATCACCGGCGTCGTCCATCACCACCGGCCGCTCCTGTCCGACAGGTCCCACTCGCAGCAGCTTCACACCGCACCCTTCACTCATACATCGGATGTCTGTTGCATCGATGCTGGTGTGCAGCGGTGGCGACTGTCAAGGGCGTCGCCCCCGATACATCCGATCCGTAATCCCCAACATCGCCTCGGCAAGCTCGACAACCCCCGCCCCAGCCCACACCCCTCCGAACACCCCCAACCCCACCACCCAAAACATCGGAGGAGCCCGGGCGAAGGACAAGGCGAAGCGCGGGGCGCAACGCGAGGGCGCAACCCGAAGGCGAGGGCGGAGGGCGGACGGCGGGGCGGAGGGGGACACGTTCATGGCGGCAGAGCGCGGGGAAGGGCGGGCGGAGTGGCGGGCGGAGTGGCGGGCGGAGTGGCGGGCGGAGTGGCGGGCGGAGTGGCGGGCGGAGTGGCGGGGTGACTTGACGGCCGTACAGGGACGTAATAGAACACGTTTCAGTACGGATTAACCAAGCGCTTGATCAAGAGGTGACCGCGCGTGCACATCGACCTCGTT
>JABFVJ010000477.1 GCA_013362835.1 Nonomuraea sp.
GGCCCTGGGCGGCGAACTGGCCACCCTCCACGCACAGAGCGACGAGCACGACGAGACGGTCAGAACGAGCGTCACCCGGCGGCTCGACCTCCTCCGCTGCGAGACCCTCGAACTGGCCGTCAGGCTCGGCCGCCTGCTGGAGAAGGACGGCGCGTAGGTCACTTCCTGAGGGCGCTCCAGAAGCGGTAGCCGTGGTCCCTGACGTAGTCGGCGCGCTTCCAGGCTCCGCCGGTCAGCGACTGCACGTGCCAGGCGTCCTCGCCGCGGTCGTCGCGGAGGACGGGCCAGGCCGCCTCGCCGCCGCCGTTGGGGTCGCCGGTCGCGGCGAACCGGGTCCAGGCGCCGATCATCCGGTCACCGAGCTCGGCCTGCCGGGTGGTCAGCCGGTCGAACAGGGCCAGGCCGAACAGGTACGGAAGCTCGGCCATGTGCTGCGCGGCGGCCGGGAAGCTGGGCTTGGGGTAGCCCGCGTACCAGGGGGTCTGCCGGTCGGCGAACTCGAACATGCGCGTGGAGGTCCAGCGTGACAGCGTACGGGCGGTGTCGAGGGACGGCGCCGACCAGGTCGCGTCGGTCTTCACCCGAGCCAGCGTCGCGCCCGCCGACTCGCCCAGCGGGTAACGCTTGAGCACGGCGGCGGCCCGCTTGCCGTACGCCTGCTCGACGGCCGGCCGGTAGTCCTTGACGGGCATGGGCTTGCCGGTCGCGAGTTCCAGGCCGAGGATCATCCCGTTCTCCTCGTCGTGGTTGACGCCGAGAAGGACGGGGACGCGGTTGAACCGGCCCGTACGCAGGGCCTCGTCCACCGGCAGCGGCAGCGTGGGCGTGCCGCTGAACGGCGCGCTCTGGAGGATCGCGCGCTGGAACAGCCCGGCCGAGGCCGGGGAGGCGAGATGACCGCAGACGGCGAAGCCGCCGCCGGACTGGCCCATGAGGGTCACGTTGCCCGGGTCGCCGCCGAAGGACGAGATGTTCCGGCGGACCCAGCGCAGCGCCTCGCGCTGGTCGTCGAGGGCGAGGTTGCCCGACTCCTTGAGCGCGGGGTGGCTCAGGAAGGCGGCGGCGCCGAGGCGGTAGTTCATCGACACGACGACCGCGCCGCCGCTCGCGAGGCGGTCAGGTCTGGAGTTGGCGGGTGATGGAGGGGTCGGTGATGGCGGTGTCGTTCGCCAGCAGGAAGGCCTTGCTGAGGATGAGCGCCAACCGGCCGTCCTCCTCGAAGGGCAGGAACAGCCCGGCGTGGGCGCTGCGCGCGGAGACGATGCACAGGTAGGCGTCGTTGGGTTCCATCAGGATGTTCGCCGAGCCCAGGTGGATCTTGTAGGTGCGCAGATCACCCCGTACCACCAGGTAGCGGTCGGTGAGGGTGCACCGGTCGGCGATGGCCGTACGTCCGATCAAGCGGGACAGCGCGTCCCGCCGCACCTCGGCGGAGGGCGGCAGCGCCGCGAACGAGCCGGTCTCCCAGTGGTCCCGCAGCCGGTCAGGCCCCTGGCCCGTCCACTGAGGATCGGTCGTGATCGAGGCCACGGCCACGAACAGGTCGATGTCCCGCATGGCCTCGCTGAACACCAGCGCGGGCACCTCCGTCAACGGCGCGTCATGCCACCTGCCGCCGGTCATCCGCTGGAAGCGCGCCCGGCCGATCTCCGCGTGGTGCTCGTCGCAGAGGTCGTGTTCCAGGGTCGCTCGCCATTGCCCGCCCGCCATGACCCGGTGCGCGTCGCCGTCGTCCTCCCAGTGTCCCTGGAATTTGGACTGCCAGCCGCGGTCCTTGAACAGCGCGCGAAGCCGGCGATAGTGCACCACGTGCCCCTCGAACCGGCTGGACCGGTCCCCGGCCGCCTCCTCCGCGGGGGTGAGCAGGTAGATCTCGCGGAAGGCCTGTTTGAACGGCTGGCGCAGCTCCTTGCCCTGCACCGCCTCCCGCCAGGTGCGCACCTCGTCCACCGACGCGCGGGCCGGATGCCACAGCCGCACCGGCAGGTCCGGGACGTTCATCCCCAGCTCGCCGCGCCACACGCCGGGGGAGACCTCGAATTCCCAGATCAGCCGTTCGGCGACGGGATGGCCCTCCAACTGCCGGTACGGCGCGGTCGTCCCGGTGTATCCGGCCTCCAGCGCCCTGCCGAGGGTCGCCTGCTGCTGCAGAGTCAGCTTGGCCAGCTCGCGCAGCCGCTTGACCTCGTCGGGGTGTTCCCGTTTGACCGCGGCTGGGACCGACTTCAGCTTCTTGCCGCCGTGCCACCAGGACAGCTCGACCCCGCCGTCGGTCGAGATCACCGCCGTGTGCTCGCCGAACGTCTGGCGTACCTGCCCGTCGGGGATCCTGAACGCCACCTCCAGCCGGTCGGCCAGCGCCGGCTCCATGCGCTTGAACTTACGGTCGAGCTGCATGGGCACCCCGCCGTGCCGGGTGATGCGGCGGGCGGTACGCAGCGCGGAGATCGCCTCGGGCGTCGGATGCTCCTCCACCGCGCGGGCGATCTCGAACAGCAGCCCCTGGGACGGCAGGGTCTTGGCCTGGGTGGGGGCCACCGCGATGCCGCGTACCAGCTCGTCCAGCAGTTGGGGCAGCCAGGGCTCGTCGCGGAAGAGCGCCAGCCGTACGGCCCGGCCGAGGGCCGACTTCTCCGTGTCGTCGAACGCCTTCTCCGCCTTGTACGGAATGTCGCCCGCGTGGATCGCCGCGACGCGATCCCGAGCCGTCTCCAGAGCCGTCCGGGCGAAGTGCTCGTAGCCGGGCAGGCCGCCGAGCCACTCGGCCATGCCAGGTCGGTGTTCCCGTACCGCTTCGGCGAACAGCGCGCGGAGCTCCACGTCCCAGCCGAGCAGTACGTCCATCTCGGCGACGGCGATGGGGCCGCTCGCCTGCGCGAGCCGGGCCCTCACCTCCGCGTCCATGCCCGCGAGCTTCGCCGCGACCAGCGGGGCGAAGCGGCCGTACCCGCCCGCCTTGTCCTCCGGCAGCATGAATCCGACCAGTTCGCGGGCCGCCGCGGACAGCCGCGGACCGGCGTGCTCGTCGCTGCCCAGCCGCACGCTCAGGAGCGAGGCATGGGGCCAGTACGAGGGATCGTTCACACTACCGGTGATCAGATGGAGCAGCCGCTGCGCGAGAGGGGAGAGCAGACCGTCGAGAACGCCCATGTCAGCCCCCGACCAGCGGGACGAGCTTGACGAACGACACGACGGGATCGGCGAGCAGGTCGATCTCGGTGTCCAGATCCTCGATCTGCCGGTCACCGACCAGCAGCAGGAAGCCGTTACGGCCGAACGCGGCCTCGGCGGCGTCGGCCTGCTTCTCCCAGTCCAGCTTGCGCGCGGTGCGTAACCGGTAGCCGTTCAGCTCGGCCTCGGCTTCGGTCGGCTTGACCAGGCCGCGGAAGTGGTGGGTGGGGGAGGCGTTGTGCCGGGCCACCTCCTCGCGTACGCGCAGCCGTACCAGCTCCCGGGCCGAGATCCGCTCGGGCAGGCCGGGCAGGGAGAACTCCTCGAACGCCCGGCCGGTCGCGGTCTCATCGCGGAACGTCACTGACGCCATCGAACATCCTGTTCCTGTGCAAGATCAACCT